>JAFXCU010000126.1 GCA_017521345.1 Ruminiclostridium sp.
CCCGTCTGCTCAGGCAGACAGGTGGAACCCGGCTTCAACGACCTGGCCACCGTAGACCCGGTCATCGCCAATCAGTGGGCCCAGGACCTGAACGGGAACCTCACCCCGACCATGGTCACAGGCGGCAGCGCCAAGCGGGTTTGGTGGCGGTGCGAAGAGGACCACGTCTGGCGGGCGGTCATCTACTCCCGCACCGGCACACAAAAGGCCGGCTGCCCCATCTGTGCCGGACGGTTCAAAAAGAAATACCGGAACGTGCTGGAGACAGAATAAAAAGATCGGAGCCGAAAGGCTCCGATCTTTTTATTGCAATCCTACGTTTCAGCGACAGGCAAGGCTCCCCTTGATAGGGGAGGCAGAGTTTTTTACGCAGCTATATTTTTCAATATTCCAAGTTGTAAAGTTTCCGGCAGGTCTCCAGCATCTCCGGGCGGCTGTTCAGAAAAGTTACCTGACCGGGGCCCTCCCGGGTGGTCAGCAGATCGGCGGCCTCCAGCTGGCGCTTCAGCTGCCGGGCGGTGCCGTCGCTGCCGTCGATGATCTCCACCGGGCGGCCAAAATTCTTCCGGATGGCCGACCGGACGAAGGGATAGTGGGTGCAGCCCAGGACGATGTACTCCACGCTGCAGTGACGGAAGGGGAGGAAGAGGGTCTGGAGGTAGTCGTCGATGACCTCCCCCTCCAGATGGCCCCGCTCCACCAGCTCGGCCAGCCCCTTGCAGGGCAGGGAGATCACGTTGGCCTGGTCGCAGAAGGCGGCGGCCAGTTTTTGATACTTGTCCTCCTGGATGGTCAGGGGGGTGGCCATCACCAGGACGGAGGAGCTGTCCTGGGCCTGGGCGGCGGGCTTCACCGCCGGCTCGATGCCGATGATGGGCAGGTCCGGGTGCTTCTCCCGCAGGAGGGTGATGGCGGCACTGGTGGCGGTGTTGCAGGCCACCACCACGGCCTTGACCCCCAGCTCCGTCAGCTTGTCCACTGCTTGGAGGGTCAGGATGCGGACGGTCTCCAGGGGCTTTTCCCCATAGGGGGCGTTGGCGGAGTCCCCGAAGAAGAGGAAGTCCTCCCGGGGCAGCAGGGCCGTGCAGGCCCGCAGCACGCTGATGCCCCCCAGGCCGGAGTCAAAGACCCCGATGGGGCGGTTTTGCTTGTCCACACAGATCCCTCCTTTTCCGCACGTTGTCTGTTACCCTGTAGTATACCACCTTTTTCGCCGGTATGCCACAGGATTTTTTCAAATGGGCCCCAGGGACCAGAGCCGGCCCGGCGGCATATCCTGGGGTGAGGGCTTTGCCCTCCCACCTCAAACCGCCCGTTGGCGGAGAAAGGAAGCCATATGAAACGATATCCATGTGGGAACACAGAGCCGGTGTTCTGTGTCCGCCCTCCCCAGCCCTGCGCCCCGGTCTGCCCGCCCGCCTACCCGTCTCCCTGCCCGCCCCAGCCTTGGGCGCCCGGCCCCCAGGGCTGCAGCCCGGTGCCCTTCGTCCAGGGGGAGACCTACTGCGCCGGCCAGGTGGTCAGCTGGCAGGGGACCCTCTACCGGGTCCGGGTGACCCGTCCGACGGGGATCCCCGGTCAGTCTCCGGACTTCACCCCTGCCGGGGACTGCTGCTGGGAGCCCGCCGTTGGCCCCACCGGACCCACTGGACCTGTCGGTCCCGCAGGCCCTGCCGGGGTGCCCGGACCTGCAGGTCCCACGGGAGCCACGGAAGGGAAAAAGGATGCGCAACCAGGTGGGAGAAATGGGGAAAAAGGGCGAAATTTGGTGCACTTTTGGTGCGGTTGATTTCGTACAATATAAGAACCTCTGTCTGCCCATATTTTCAGCTTACAGAAGAGGATTATTTCAAAGGGTGATGGGTATGAAGAAAGCCAAGCAAGCCATCCTGTGGTTTCTGGTATTTATGGTCTTATTCTCTGCAGCCTCGCTGATCCGGAACTCCATCGAGAAGAACAAGGAGTGGGTGAACCCCTATCTGGACGTGAACGAGAGCCTGTGGAGCTATCAATATATCACAGAACTGAGCAAGGCCGGGGTCCTGCCCGAGGTGGACCAGTTTGAGCCCACCAAGGAGGAGACCCGTGGCAACCTGGTGCTCTACCTGTACAACATGGACAGCGGCCCCTTCCAGAAGCGGGAGAAGCTGGAGCCTGCGGAAGAGCTGGCCCCCCCCACCTTCGAGGACGTGGACAAGGAATCCGCCCTCTATGATGCGGTCTGCTGGGCCTATGAACAGGGCCTGGTGAACGGCACCACCGAGACCACCTTCGGCCCCAATGAGCTGCTCACCCGCGAGCAGGTGTGCACCATCCTGGCCCGCTTTGCCGCCCTGGAGCAGGTTGACATGATCCAGGTGGTGGAGCCCAATCAGTTCAAGGACTCCCTGTACATCCAGGAGTATGCCCGCAGCGGCGTCACCGCCTGCCAGCTGGCCGGCGTGGTCAAGGGCTACGACGATGGGTTCTTCTATCCCACTAACAATATGTCCCGCCAGGAGGTCTGCGCCGTCATCTACCGCATCATGATGGCCGCCGAGACCGCCATCCCCGAAGGGGCACGGCTGGTGGACCTGACCCCCGGAGCCTACGACGCCCTCTATAAGAACTACACGGACATCCCCTTTACCGCCCTGGTGCCTGCCTCTGCTGAGACCGGCCCCGTGTCCTTCTTTGACAAGGCGGTCTTCATCGGCGACTCCATCTCCGTGACCCTGGAGTATTACTGCAATGCCAGCGGTGCCCTGGGCAAGGCCCAGTTCCTGTGCGCCGGCAGCATGAGCCCCACCAATATGCTCACCGGCAAGATCCTGCCTGAGTATCCCAAGGGCTCCGGCAACAAGCCTCCCATCGAGGACAGCGTGGCCGCCTGCGGTGCAGAAGTGGTCTACGTGATGCTGGGCATGGACAATATCGGCTACGGTATCGAGCGGGCCACCGGGGACTATTTGAGGGTCCTCAGCAACATTGCGGAAAAGAACCCCGATGTGCAGATCATCGTCCAGTCTGTCACCCCCATGACCGAGAACAGCAAGAGCTACACCGACAAGCTCAACAACGACACCATCAACGCCTTCAACCAGCGGATGCTGGACATCTGCCAGGAGAACAAGTGGTACTTTGTCAACGTAGCCGAGCGGTTCAAGGATGCCAACGGTTTCCTCATGGAGGACTACTGCAGCGACAAGACCACCATGGGCATGCACTTCACCTATGACGGCGCTAAGGTCTGGGTGGACTACCTGCTCAACCACATCCCCGAGGACCTGCTGTAACAGGGAAACGTAAGAAAAAATTCAGAATCCAACCGCGGAACCTGTGATAGGATAGGAGTACGACTGTTCAGAAAAGGAGAAACCCCATGAAGCGAATCATCCCCATCCTTTTGACCCTTGTACTTCTGCTCTCTCTGTGTGCCTGCGGAGAGACCACGCCCCAGACCGAACCGGAGGACTACCTCTCCGTCCAGGAACCGGAGCCTCTCGAAGAGGAGCCGGAGGAGGAGCTGCCGCCCCCCTTCGATCCTGTGGTCCCGGCCTCCGAGGCCGTCCCTGCCGATTGGTTTGCGGACGCTGCCTTCATTGGTGATTCTGTCTCCGTGATGTTGGAATACTATAACGATGCCTACGGTGCCCTGGGCCAGGCCACCTTCCTGTGTTCCGAGAGCCTCAGCCCCGGCGGGGCCCTGTCCTACGCCGCCGGTCACGAGCGGCTGCCCGAGTACCCCAAGGGGTCCGGCCAGCGCCCCCGGCTGGAGGATGGCGTGGCGGCCTGCGGGGCAAGCAAAGTTTATGTGATGCTGGGCATGAATTGCATTGCCGGAGGTGTTGACAGGGCGTGTCAGGATTTGGTAACATTGATTGACACCATTCTGGAAAAGAATCCGGAGGTCACCATTCTGGTCCAGCCTGTCACCCCCATGACGGCGGACAGCCCCCGGGCGGATGCCGCCCTGAATAACGAGACCATCGCTGCCTACAACGCCAAGGTCCTGGAAGTTTGCCGGGAGCGGGAATGGTACTATGTGGTCTCCCGGGATGCCCTCTCCGACGAGGCGGGGTACCTGCGGGCCGACTACAGCGGCGACAAGGCCATGGGGATCCACTTGAATTACAACGGTGCGGCGGCATGGGCCGAATACCTGCTGACCCACGTACCGGAAGCACTGAAGTAAAATAAAAA
Source organism: Ruminiclostridium sp. (assembly GCA_017521345.1). The sequence continues at coordinate 4,183 of JAFXCU010000126.1, forward strand.
ATACGAAGGATGAAGAGAAGCTATGAAACGTTTATTTGCTCTGATGATGGCCCTGCTGGCCCTGACCATGATGCTGACTCTGACTGCCTGCGGCGGCGACGAAGCCGAGGAACCCGCCGACACCCAGACCGAGACCGTGGAGCCCGGTACCGAGGAGGTCGAAACCACCGATCCTGCTGAGCCCGCTGCCGGCGCTGACCTGGCTGCCGTGATGGCCCAGATGATCTCCGACGCCGGTATCGCTGACTATATCGAAGTCCCCGCTGAGAACCTGTCCAATGTCTACGGCATCGACGGCGCTCAGATCGTGAACGCAGCCGCATTCAACGCCATGACCGGCGGCGCATTCCCCGAAGAAGTGGTGATGGTCCAGGCTGTGGACGAGGCTGCTGCCGCTGACATCGCTGCCAAGCTGGAAGGCCGCCTGACCTCCATTGCCGACCAGGCCGCCTCCTATGACCCTGCAAGCCTGGAACTGGCTGAGAACTGCGACGTGGTCACCAGCGGCGTGTACGTGGGCCTGTTCTTCTCCAACCACTATGACGCCATGGTCTCTGCCTTCCAGAGCGCTGTGGGCTAACCAACCGAACGACAAACAAACCATGCTGCCGGACGATCTTTGAGACCGTCCGGCAGTATTCACGGGAGAATGTAATCAACTATGGTCTTTTCCAGCCTTCCTTTTCTGTTTCTGTTCCTGACGGTGGTGCTGCTGGTCAGCCACATCCTGCCCTTCAAGTTCCGGAACTTCTTCCTTCTGCTGGCCAACCTGGTGTTCTACGCCTACGGTGAGCCCATTTATATCCTCATCATGATCGGGTCCATCCTGGTCAACTATATCTGCGGCCTCCTCATCGGCAAGCAGTCCTCCAAGGGAGGCAAGCGTGCTGTTCTGGTGGTGGGTATCGTCCTGAACCTGGCCGCCCTGGGTGTGTTCAAGTATGCCGGTCTCTTCGTGGGGACCTTCAAGGACCTCACCGGCATCACCACCATCCCCGATGTGAACATTGCCCTGCCCATCGGCATCTCCTTCTACACCTTCCAGGCGGTGTCCTACCTGATCGACGTGTACTGGCAGGATTGCGAGGCCTCCCGGAACTTCATCAACTTCGCCTGCTATATCTCCCTCTTCCCCCAGCTCATTGCCGGTCCCATCGTCCGCTATGTGGACGTGAACGAGCAGCTGGTGAGCCGGAAGGAGACCCCCACCCTGTTCAACTCCGGTGTCCGCCTGTTCATGGTGGGCATGGCCAAGAAGGTCATGCTGGCCAACCAGTTCGGCATGCTGTGGGACACCATGTCTGCCGACCCGGTGGCTGCCGGTGCCCTGGGTGCCTGGTGCGGTGCCATTGCCTACAGCCTCCAGCTCTACTTTGACTTCTCCGGCTATTCCGACATGGCCCGGGGTCTGGGCCGGATGCTGGGCTTTGAGTTCTGCATCAACTTCAACTATCCTTATATCTCCAAGAGCGTCACCGAGTTCTGGCGGCGCTGGCACATCTCCCTGTCCTCCTGGTTCCGGGACTATGTGTATATCCCCCTGGGGGGCAACCGCTGCGGCAAGGTCCGCCAGTGCGTGAACATCTTCATCGTCTGGGGCCTCACGGGCTTCTGGCACGGCGCCGGGTGGAACTTCCTTTTCTGGGGCCTGTACTACGGTGTCCTGCTGCTGCTGGAGAAGCTGATCCTGGGCAAGTATCTGAAAAAACTGCCCGCTCCTATCCAGCATATCTACACCCTGGTCATCGTGATCATCGGCTGGGTGTACTTCGCCTCTCCCGACCTGACCACCGCTCTGGCCTACATCCAGGTGATGTTCTCCCTGAGCCCCGGCACTATGGGGGGCGTCTCCGCCGTCCTGCCCTGGCTGGGCATGGGTGTCATCGGCTTTGTGGCCTCCACCCCTCTGGCGAAAACCATCTGGGAAAAGGGGAAGGACAAGCCCTTCATGCCCCTGGTGGAAGGCGTCCTCTGCCTGGCTGCCCTCTTGCTGTGCACCGCCAGCCTGGTGAGCGACAGCTACAACCCCTTCCTGTATTTCCGGTTCTGAGGAGGGTGACGACATGAAAAAAATCTATCAAGTCCTGCCCATGGTGATCTTTCTGGCCTTCCTGGCAGTGATGACCCTGCTCCTCTTCCTGCTGCCCCACAAGGAGTACTCCGAGAACGAGAAGCGAAACCTGGCGGGCTTCCCCGAAGTCTCTGCCGAGGCCATCATGGAAGGTGACTTCCAGGAGGACCTGGAGACCTTCACCGCCGACCAGGTCCCCGGCCGTGACTTCTTCGTGGGTGTCAACGCCTACTGGACCTACCTCACCGGCCGCAACGCCGCCCAGGACATCTACAAGTGCGCCGATGACTACCTCATCAACGCCCCCAAGGTCTACAATGAGAAGATCTATCTGGATAACCTCACCCGGTTCGACCAGTTCGCCGCCAATGCCGGTCTCACTGCCGACCTCATCATGGTGCCCTCCACGGGCTATATCATGGAGGATGTGCTCCCTGCCAACCACGGGGAGTACTACGATGATATGCTCTACGAGAAGGCGGCCGAGACCCTCCAGCACGTGAACATCATTGACGTGCGGGACACCCTGAAGGCGGGCACGGAGAGCGGCCAGGTCTGCTACAAGACCGACCACCATCTCACCTCCTACGGCAACTACCTGCTGTATAAAGAGTTCCAGATCGCCCACGGTAAGGCCTACCAGTCCCGGGATGCCTACGAGGTGGCCGCCTATGACGGCTTCTACGGCACCACCTGGTCGGGCAGCGGCTACTGGTTCAACCCCGCCGATGTGGTGGAGGTGTGGGACAGCGGCGCTCAGGCCAAGGTCACCCTCCGGGACGGCCAGGAGCGAACCTATTCCGACAGCCTCTTCTTCCCGGAGCACCTGGAGAACATGGATAAGTACCCGGTCTTCCTGGACGGCAACCACGCCGTGGCGGCCATCTCCAATCCCCAGGCCGAGGGCGGGGCCCTGCTGGTCATCCGTGACTCCTACGCCCACTGCTTCTCCACCTTCCTGGCGGAGGGCTACCAGTCGGTGTATCTCATTGATATGCGGTACTACCGGGAGTCCCTGTCCCAGTTCCTGCAGGAACACCACATCGACCGCATCCTGTACCTCTACGGTGCAGACAATATGGTGAGCGACACAAACTCCGCGTGGATCAGCTAAAACCATCCTGCAAGGACCGAGAGCTTGGCTCTCGGTCCTTTTCTGTTTACTTGAGTATCCCATGTAGGGAACGGTCTTGACCGTTCCGACGTGATGCGGGAACGGGCGGACTGGTCAAGACCAGTCCCTACATGGCGTGGTGCCACTTTTTCGGGGCAGGCAGAATCCCCTTGCCATCCGCCCTGCCGGGATGCTATGATACAAGTAAGAAAGTATGCGAAAGGGGGAAGGGCCATGGAGGTCTTTCTGATCGACTCCAACAGCCAGGCTCTGGAAGTCCTGGCGAAACAGCTCCGCGGGACCCAGCCCACGGCGGACATCCATACCTTCCCCGACCGGGCCGCCCTGGCCCGGTGGCTGGAGGAGAACCGGCCTGCCCGACTGCGGGTCCAGACCTTTGGAAATTTTGAGGTCTTCTGGGGGGAGCAGCCCGTCCACTTCCGCCGCAGCCGCACCAAGGAGCTCTTTGCCTACCTGGTTGACCGCCGGGGCGCCGGCAGCACCATGGGAGAGCTCATCTCCGTTCTGTGGGAGGGGCGACCGGACACGGGCAGCGTCCGCAGCCAGCTGCGCAGCCTCATCACCGACCTGCGGGCCACCTTCCGGGACCTGGGAGTGGAGGATGTCATCATCAAGGGCCGGGACTATATCGCCCTGGACCCGGCCCGGGTGGACTGCGACTACTACCGCTACCTGGCCGGGGAGAGGGCCGTCCGGGCTGCCTTCCGGGGGGAGTACATGAGCAACTACTCCTGGGCGGAGATCACCGTGGGCAGCCTCCAGCAGAAAAAGTAATGGTCGCCCGCCGGCCCTCATAGTCTGGTACCATCTCGGTTTGGGAGGTGGACCATGGGAAGGGACCGGCTGTGGCGGGTGGGGCTGTACATCCGTCTGTCCCGGGAAGACGGACGGCAGGAGAGCCTCAGCGTGCAGAACCAGCGGAAGATCCTGCTGGACTTTTTGGAAACCGACTTTACCGGCCGGTGGGAGCTGGCCGGGGAATACATCGACGACGGCCTCACCGGCACCGACGACAGCCGGGAGGGATTTCAGACCCTCATCGGCCATGTCCGGGCGGGAAGGGTGAACTGCGTCCTGTGCAAGACCCTATCCCGGGCTTTTCGGAACTATGCCGACCAGGGCTACTTTCTGGAGGAGTTCTTCCCCCGGCACCGGACTCGGTTCATTGCCCTGGGGAGCCCCCGGGTGGACAGCTTCCTGGACCCGGAGGCCGTCCAGACCGGCCTGGAGATCCCCATCAATGGCATCCTCAACGACCGGTACGCCGCCCGGACCTCTGCCGACGTTCGCCGGACCCTGGACATGAAGCGGCGGCGGGGGGAGTTCATCGGGTCCTTTGCCCCCTACGGTTATGCCAAGGACCCGAACGACAAAAACCGCCTGATCCCCGACCCCGAGGCTGCCAAAGTGGTGGAGGAGATCTTCCTCTGGTACACCCAGGGTCTGGGCAAGGGGGCCATCGCCGCCCGGCTCAATGACCGGGGGACCCCCAACCCCACGGCCTACAAGGTACGGCAGGGGCTGTCCGTCTTCCGTCAGAAAAACGACGGCCTGTGGTCGGCCATGACGGTGGACCGCATCCTGTCCAACCC
>JAFXCU010000127.1 GCA_017521345.1 Ruminiclostridium sp.
CACTCCGGGTCGGAGAGCAGGTCCTCCAGGCCCGCCAGGTCAGACAGGGCGGTCTGCCACCGGCGGTAGGTGTCCACCACCGGGGTTAGGTCCTTCTGCTCCTTGGTGAGCTTGGAGAGCCTGGCCGGGTCGGCGTAGGTCTCCGGCTGGGCCAGCTGGGTCTCCAGCTCCTCCAGCCGGAGGACCAGGTTTCGCAGCTGGGACAGCATTACTCGCCCTTGGCTTCCTCGGCGGCCTTCTTGGCAGCGGCTGCGGCAGCCTGCTCCTCGGCCTCACGGCGGTTCCAGTCCTCCAGCATGGCCTCGAACTGGTTCATCATCATGGAGTACTCAATGCCGGCCACTTCGGAGGGAGACATGGGGCTCATGGCCTCTTCCATTTCCTTCTTGAATTCCTCGTCGAACTTCTCGTCGTCCTCGATCTCCACCAGTTCACCGGCAGCTGCCTTGGAGTCCATCAGGTCGAAGAGTTCCTTCATCTTTTCCTCGGTGGTCATGACGTTGTTGTCCTTGTTCTCAGACATGGTAGTTTCTCCTTTTCTATCATAAGTTTATTTGTTAACCACTGTTTGCCCTTCCGGGCGGGACTCCCTTTTCTCTGGAGAAAAGGGAGGAAAAGAGCACCAGGGCTTTGCCCTGGACCCGTATATAAGGCAGGTTCTCCCTGCCGGGTTGGCTGATTCATTTCCCTTGCCTGCGGCTTGCAGAACAGCGTGGGTATCGGCGTGCCCACCAGCTGGGCACGCGACAGCGCAGGTTCCGGCTACACGTATCCGCGCGCCAGCCGGTGGCGCGCACTGGCAAGCCTGCCGATGCATAAAACAGGGTTCCACCCACCAGAGAGAGGGTTTCCAAAGGGAGAGAACCTCTCTCCCTTTGGCCTTCTTTCCTCCCTTTCTTGGAAGAAAGGGAGCCCCTGCCGGGCAGGCAGTCCATAGACGTGGCAGGATTCCTTTACCCTTCCTCCGCCTCAATGGCGGTGGAGAGTTCCTCCCACTTTTCCATGAGGGAGTCATATTCCTCCATATAAGCCGCCTCCTGCTCCATGAGCTCCTGGAGCTTCTGGTAGTCGGATGCCGCTTCCTCCTTCTGGGCGTTCAGCTCCTCCATGAGCTGGTCCAGCTTTTCCATGCGCTTTTCGGCAGAGGCAAGGTCCTTTTTCAGCTGCTTGGTGCCGCCGGTGCGCTTGGGCTTTTCCTTTTTGACCTTCTCCTCCTTCTTGGGAGGCGGGGTCAGGGTCTTCATCCGCTCCCGCATGGCCTGGTAGGCGGTGTAGTCCCCCTTGAAGTCGGAGACCTTCCCCCCTTCCAGGGTCCAGATCCGGGTGGCGAAGCGGTCAATGAAGTATCGGTCGTGGGAGACGAAGAGAAGGGTCCCCTCGTAGTCTTCCACGGCATTTTCGATCCACTCTCTGGACTCTAAGTCCAGATGGTTGGTGGGCTCGTCCAGGATGAGGAAGTTCACCTTCTCATCCATGAGAATGCACAGCCGCAGGCGGCTCTGCTCGCCGCCGGACAGGACAGAGACCGTCTTGAAGACGTCCTCCCCCTGGAACTGGAAGGTACCCAGTCGGTCCCGGGCCTGCTGAGCGGTGCAGTTGGCCTCGGACAGCATGGTGTCAAACAAGGTCAGACCGGGGTCCTGGAACTTCACCTGCTGGGGCAGGTAGCCGGTCTTCACCGTGCCGCCCTGCTTGACGGTGCCCCCATCCTGGAGTTCCTCTCCCAGGATGATCTTTAAGAGGGTGGACTTGCCGGTGCCGTTGTCGCCTAAGAGGGCGATCCGGTCCCCGTCCTCCACCCGAAGGGTCACATCGTCAAAGAGCTTCTGGGGACCGAAGGCCTTTTCCAGGTTTTTGATCTCCAGCAGGTCGTCGGCGTGGAACTCCGCTGTGCCGAACTTGGCGTTCATCTTCTTGACCTTGGTGGGCCGGGCGGTGCCCGCCATCTTGGCCATGCGCTTTTCAATGGAGAAGGCCCGCTTGTGGAGGAGCTCGGTGTTGTGCTCATGCATGGACCGGACGGTGTCCGACAGACGTTTCAGTTCCGCCTGCTCCTTCTGGTACTGACGGAGCTGCTCTAAGTACCGCTTCTCCTTTTCCACGGCGTAGAAGGAGTAGTTGCCGGAATAGAACTCGGCCTTGCCGTCCCGCACCTCAATGACCCGGTCAATGGTCCGGTCCAGGAAGTACCGGTCGTGGGAGATGATGAGGACGGTGCCCTTGTAGGTCTTGATGTACTCCTCCAGCCAGATGGTGGCGTTCAGGTCCAGGTGGTTGGTGGGCTCGTCCAGCAGGAGGATCTCCGTGTCCACCAGGATCAGGCGGGCCAGGTTGATCCGGGTCTTCTCGCCGCCGGACAGGTCGGCAAAGAACTTTTCCCGGAAGGATTTCTCAATGCCCAGACCGGAGCAGACCTTCTCCAGCCGGGTCTCGGTCTCATAGCCGCCCCCGGTCTCGAAGGCCACCTGGAGCCGGTCGTACCGGGCCAGCAGGTCCTTGTCTCCCCCGGAGAGCTGGTGAGACAGCTCCTGCATCTCCTCCTCCATGGCCTTCAGGTGGTCGAAGGCCGTCCGAAGGACCTCCTCCACGGTAAAGCCCGCAGGAAAGACCGGGATCTGGGAGATGAGTCCCATGCGCTTGCCGGGGGCGATGATCACATCACCGCTGTCGGCATGCTCCTGGCCGGTGAGGATCCGGAAGAGGGTGGTCTTGCCCGAGCCGTTCCGGCCCAGGATGCCCACCCGCTCGCCGGTGTCCACCTGGAAGGTGAGGCCGTTGAGGACCGGCTCACCCACCTCGTATTCTTTTACTAATTCTCGTACCGCAATATCGATCATGTACTGACTTCCTCTGACAGGGTCAACATTTTTCCCAAACAGGAGTGGCGTTGGCCCTGAAATTATGATATGATAGCTCCACTAGGACAGCTATCGCTGATTTTTTACACTAAACACACAGGAGGTAACCCCCTATGATCGCACTTCAGTGGCAGGGTCAGGTCCTGTCTCTCCTGGACCAGACCAAGTATCCCCAGGAGGAATCCTGGATCACCTGCGACAATGTGAAGGCTGTGGCCGATGTCCTCTCCGACCGCGTCATCCTGGACGAGAAGATCGCCGCCATCGCCGGTGCCTACGGCTTCGCCCTGGCCGCTCTGGAGCACCAGGACAAGCAGCTCACCGAGGAATATGACGAGGCACTCAACGCCGCCGCCGACCTGCTCATGGAAAGCCGCAAGGGCCACCGTGACATGGCAGCCGCCATGAAGTTCATGAAGAACCCCCCCGAGGCCTACCTGAAGAACGCAGACCGCCTCACCGCCATTCTGGCCACCGCAGTCACCTACGAGCGCCAGCAGGTGGTGGCATCCCGCAACATCTGCCGCAACGGCACCGATATGATGAGCGAGGGCACCCGTGTTCTGGTCCGTGCCGACGGCGGCGTCTTCCACTCTGCCGCACCCTGGGGCGCACTGGGCATTGCCCGTCGTGGCGTCAAGCGCGGTCAGATCGAACAGCTGGCCATTCTGGAGGGCCGTCCCTCCCTGGCTGCTGCAACCGTCAGCGCTCAGGAACTGACCAAGGAGAACATCCCCTTCACCCTCATCCCCGACCACGCAGCCGCTACCTACCTGGCACGCCAGGGGGCACACGTGGTCCTGGCCGACGGCATCCTGGCCGCCAAGTCCGGCGACCTGAAGGCACCCGTGGGCACCTATGAGCTGGCCATCGCCTGCTACTTCCACTCCATCCCCTTCTATGCCGTCATGAACTCTGACGACATCGACCTGGACATCCCCGACGGCACCGCCTTCGGCACCGCAGAGGGTGACCCCGCAACCGTCACCGACGGTCTGGACTGCGGCGAGGCCAAGGGCTGGACCCCCGCCTATGACGTGGTGCCCGCCTTCCTGGTGACCGGTTACATCACCGACCGTGCCATCGCCTGCGCTCCTTACGAGGAGACCCTGGAGGAGCTCATCAAGCACACCCCCAAGAAGATGATCGTGGACTTCAGCAATCTGGGATAATTCTTTCGCTGAAAAGCGCCCGCCCTTGGCGGGCGCTTTTTTCATACGTTGGTTGGAATCGGCAGAGAGCGGGCGGATGTAGTCATCCGCCCCTACAGGCATAGTGCTCCTCTTGTAGGGGCCGATGACCACATCGGCCCTAAAACGCAGCAGGTTTTTACTCCGCAGGTGCCAACCGTTTTACTTCCAGAACAAGCTCCTCAAAGTGCATGCCTCGGGAGGCCTTGGCCAGGATGACCGTGCCGGGCTTGACCAGGTCGGGCAGGTACTTTTTGGCCTCCTCCTTGTCCTCGGCGTAGATCACGTCGGGGATGTTGGACTGGCAGGCAGCATCGTACAGGTTCCAGGCCAGGTCGCCCACAGCCAGGAGGGCGTCGATGTTGCCCACGCTGCCGGCGAACTCACCCACGCCCCGGTGAAGCTCAGGGCCCAGCACGCCCAACTCGAACATATCGCCCAGGATGGCCACCCGCCGCTGGCCGCCGCTCTGGGAGAGGACCTCCAGGGCAGCCCGCATGGACTGGGGATTGGCGTTGTAGGCGTCGTCCAGGATGGTGACCTCTCCCTTGTGGACCACGTTCATGCGCATCTTGGTGGGGACAAAGGCCTCAATGCCCGCCTGGAGCTCCTGGCCGGTGAGGCCGAAGTGCTCGCCGATGGCACAGGCCATGAGGACGGGGTAGATCATGTGGTTGCCCAGGGCGGGCACGGTGACGGTGAACTGGTTGGCCGGGGTCTTGACGGTGCACTCCATGCCCCTGGCTCCCAGCTGGGTGATGTCGCTGGCCTCATAGGGGGGCTGACCCACGGCGCCGCACAGGACGGTCTTGGGGGTGACCTTGCCGTCCAGGGAGTGGAGCATGGGGTCATCTCCGCTGAGAACGGCCAGACCATCGGCAGTCATGTAGTTGAAGATCTCGCTCTTGGACTTGAGGATGTTCTCACGGCTGCCCAGGTTCTCGATGTGGGCGTCGCCGATGTTGGTGATGACCGCCACATCGGGAACCACGATTTTGGTGAGATAGTCGATCTCCCCCAGGGCGCTCATGCCCATTTCCAGAACGCAGATCTCATCCTTGGGGGTCAGGCGGAAGAGGGTCAGGGGCAGGCCCAGCTCGTTGTTGAAGTTGCCCTCGGTCTTCAGGACCCGGAACTTCTGGCCCAGAACGGCGGCGATCATGTCCTTGGTGGTGGTTTTACCCACGCTGCCGGTGACGCCAATGACGGGGATGTCGAACTTTTCCTTATAGGCCTTGGCCACATGGCCCACGGCCTCCAGGGTGCTGGGGACCTGGATGTAGAACTTGCCGGGGATGAACTCGGCAGGGACGTCCTCGGTCAGGCAGCCGGCAGCGCCGTTGGCCATGGCGGAGCCGATGTACCGATGGCCGTCGGTCTGCTCACCCCGCAGGGCCACGAAAAGGGCCCCCTTGTCCACGGCCCGGCTGTCGGTCTCCACGGCAGTGATGACCGTGTCCAGGGCCTGATTCTCATGGGTTCCTAAGAGGGTCCCGCCCGTGGCGGCGAGAAGCTCCCGTACACTCATAGGTTCCATAGTGTTTCTCCTAATTGCTTGCATTTATTTCTTTCTGGCCTGCAGAGACAGGTCGATGATGGTCTGACAGAGTTCCTGGTAGCCGATGCCCACAGCGGCGGCCTCCTGAGGGACCAGGCTGGTGGGGGTCATGCCGGGGAGGGTGTTGATCTCCAGGAACCAGGGGGTACCGGCTTCATCCACAATGAAGTCGGCCCGGGAATAGACGGAAAGGCCCAGGGCCCGGTAGACGGTGAGGGCGGACTGACCCAATCTCTTCTCCCAATCCTCGGGAATGGGAGCGGGGCAGATCTCCTCGGCAGCGCCGGGCTGATACTTGTTGGCGTAGTCGTAAAAGCCCTCCTTGGGGATGATCTCGATGGAGGGCAGGGCCCGGTCCCCCAGGATGGCCACCTGGATCTCCCGGCCGGAGACGTACTGCTCCAGAACGCATCGACCGCCGAACTTCAGGCCGTCCAGCAGGGCGGCGTGGAGCTCCTTCTTGGTGTGGGCAATGGCCACGCCGATGGAGGAGCCG
>JAFXCU010000128.1 GCA_017521345.1 Ruminiclostridium sp.
GGCTGGTGTTCTGCCATTGAACTACACCCGCATATGTCGCCCCCGGCGGGGTCACACATCCCCGCCGGGCACTTCCCGTCTTTCCGGGCCGTCAAAACAACAAAGGAGAGAAATACACGCTGGGCGCTTCCGCCCTGGTCCCCACCTCTGGACTTGAACCAGATCCGCTCGCCCGGGGAGCAGCCCGCCTGGGGTGGAGTTATGCCGAACCAGAATTGCACTGGCGCCGTATTGGAGCCCCTTTTACCGGCCGGGGCTTATTTATTCTAGGAGGTTCCACCATTGTGGCGGATGCGGTGCCGCTGATTCCTCTTCAAGGCTCCCTTGTGTAAAGGGAGCTGTCAGCCGAACAGGTTGACTGAGGGATTGTCCCGCCCAACGACCCAGAGGCGGAGGGATTCTCACGCCCCCAGCTGATACCAGATGCCCACCACGGCCAGCAACGCCGCTAGCACACCGCACTGGATCTTGATGGCCCGCAGGGCCTTTCGCTTCCGGTAGACCCTGGCGTCCTGCTTCATCCGCGCCTTCCGTCTGGCTTCCTGCTCCGGACTGTTGATCATCCCATACCAGGGGTTCTCAAATGCGATCTTCTTTTCCATGTTGTTTCTCCTTCCTACACTTGGCTTCTCCCTCTGGGAGAAGCTGTCGGCCAAAGGCCGACTGATGAGGGCTTTCAAATCACCCGCAGGGAGCTTGTCCCCCAGGGCCCCGCTCACGCAGGGTCCCTCTGTCTTTCTCGTTCGATCTCCAGGAGGAAGCGGGCCGCCGCGTCCGGGAACGCCCGTTCCCGTCTGGCTCGTTCTTCCTCCGGCAGGATGGGCCGGAACACCCGGTCCACCCCGTTTTCTCTTTGGAATACATTGGTCAGCTTGTATTCGACCTCCACGGCGGTCACCTCCTCTGCATCTTATGCTTGCTGTGTTGAATCCTTTTCCCTTTCGTGCTACACTTTCTTTAGAAAGGGTGTTGCCCATGAAACTGAAATATCTTGTTCTGCTTCTGGTCTGCTTCCTCCTCCCAGTCACAGCCTCCGCCCACCCAGGCGGAACCGATGCCAACGGCGGCCACACCGACCGTGAGACCGGGGACTACCATTACCATCACGGCTACGAAGCCCATTACCACACCGGCGGAGTCTGCCCCTTTGCCTTCGATGACCAGACCGGTTCGAACTCCGGGGAACCTTCGCAGTCTTCCGATTCCGTTCCTAAGGAAGCTCCAGATGTGGAGTGGGTAGAAATCGCCAATGGCTGGTGGCATAACCCAGACTTGGACCAGTGGAGAGATCCCGAAGGGAACATCTACACGGAGCTCGAATATTACGAGGCCTTTGGCTATACCTACCATGAGGACCTCGGGATCTGGACCGGACCGGACGGGATCATCAACGAGGACGGTATCTTCCAGTCCTATGATGAGATCGCCGACGAGATAGAAGCCGGAGAACCGGAACACGTTGGACATACGATGGGAGATATGATCCTCTCCCATTTAGATGCGATCATCGTGATCATTCTCTTGCTGATTTTCCTGGTGTTCCCTGCCGTTTGCGTCCTGTGGGATATGGTGCTGCACTTCAAGGCAAAGAAAGCAGAAAAAAGAGTCTTTGCAGAGAAACAAGCCCACTATCAGAGCCTTTACGGCGGCAAGACCAAACAAGAGGTCGCCAGGATGTGCGGCATGCCGGACATGGTTACGATTGGAGAAGATGGTCTCCCAAAGGTGCCGTCCCTGTGGGACTGGGGCGAAGAATTCACCTTCTTTGTTTCCAAATCTGGCAAAGCCTTTCACCGCTCGGCATCCTGCAACACGTATGCCACCATACCGTGTCACGCACTGCACCTTGGAATCAGAACACCATGTACCCGATGCAAGCCGGTGCGGCCTGATCTGTCCTGGTATGATGCATACCGAACAGCCCTGTACAACATCAAAACCTATCAAGTCATCCTCTCCGATGAGGATTAACCCAGGCCTGCCCTTTACGGCGGGCCTGTTTTTACAGATCACTTTAAGTGAACTCGTTGGTAAAAAAAATATCACTCACCTGCTTGCCATAATAGCGCGCCAGAGCAATCTTTACTTCGTCCCTCGGGTTTCGTTCGCCGGCCTCATACATAGCAAGCGCTGATACACTGATACCAGTCGCCGTTGCAACGATTTGTCGGGGAGTCTTTCCACGAAGTTCTTTTAACTTCTGACCATTCTTGATTAAAGAGTACACGTCTGTCACCTCCCTCAAGTTCACCCAAAGTGTACCATGTATTTTTCTCCATGTCAACACTTAAAGTGAACTTTTTCTTGCTTATATTCACATTGTGTGATATACTGCAGATAAAGAGGTGAAACCATGAACACTTTTTCTGATATGTTAAAGCGTCTGCGGAAAGAGAAAGGTCTTTCGCAGTTAGATTTAGGCTCCATCTTAGGAGTCGGGAAAAGCACAATTAGCATGTATGAAAATGGCCAGCGCAAACCCAGTTTCGAAATGCTTGAAACCATTGCTGACTTTTTCAATGTTGACATGGACTATTTGATGGGCAAGACTCAGTGCAGAAATAAGTACCAAGAGATTGCAAACACCCCGCTCCCCACCTTCCCCGTGGACCTCTCCCACCTGCAGCGCATCCCCATCCTGGGCCGGATCGCCGCAGGAACTCCCATCTATGCCGAGGAACACATTGAAGGTTATACCTACACTGACCTCAATGGCGGCCTTGAATACTTTGGCCTGAAGGTTCGGGGCGACAGCATGGACGCTGCCGGTATCAAAGACGGCTACACCGTCATCGTCCGTCGCCAGGATACTGTGGACAACGGCCAGATCGCCATGGTCCTCATCAACGGTGAGGATGCCACCCTCAAGCGCTTCACCCGTGCCGGGGACATCGTCACCCTCATGCCCCAGTCCACCAATCCCATCCACCAGCCCTTCGTCTTCGACCTGAAGGACACCAATGTCCACATCCTCGGCCTGGTCGTCAAAGTCGAGTTTTCCCC
>JAFXCU010000129.1 GCA_017521345.1 Ruminiclostridium sp.
CGGAGTTGACAAAGCCGACCACCATCACGGTCGTTGCGGAAGAGGATTGGATCACAGCGGTTACAAGGGTGCCCAGCAAGACCCCCTTAAAGGTGGTGGAGGTCAGGTTGCCGAGGATGATCTCCATCTTGCTGCCGGCCACCTTCTTCAGGCCGTCCCCCATGAGGGTCATGCCGAAGAGGAAGAGGGCCACGCCGCTGAGCAGTTCGATAACGTTGGAAATACCCGTGGTAACCACGCTCCTTTGGTAGATTTGAAGGGGTTTCGATATTACGCTATCTTATAGTATACACCTTCCTGGGCAAATGTCCACGGTTTTGTAAAATAAATGTAAAATGATGTTTTAAATTGTAATGTTTTGGTAAAGCGAGAACCTACCGTGTTGTAGATGCGCCTCCGGCAGGGCCCGGCTTTCTCTGGAGAAAGCCGGGGGAAAGAGCACCAGGGCTCTGCCCTGGACCCGTGTGAGGACAGAGACAAACATCCAGGTCAGTTTTCGAACTTTTCTGGCCTGCAGCCTTTCATCCCAGGTGAGTAAGGGCGTGCCCACCTGCTGGGCACGCAGCAGCGAAGTTTTTGACCAACGTACCCGCGCGCCAGCCGGTGGCGCGCCTTGGCCAGCCTGCCGATGTAGAAAAGCAGGATTCGCACAGCCAGAGAAAGGGGTCCAGGGGAAAGAAACTCTTTCCCCTGGCATTCTTTCCCCCATTTCTCATGTGAGAAATGGGGCCCTGCCGGAGGCGCATTCCACGTGGAGGGTACCTCCCTCGGCGGGTTCTACCTCCCCCCTGCCCTGCATAGACATATTCCATCAGACCACCAGAAGGAGAATCTGTTATGGATCACATCTACCAGGACATTGCCACCCGCACGGCGGGGGATATCTACATCGGGGTGGTGGGCCCCGCCCGGACGGGGAAGTCCACCTTCATCAAGCGCTTCATGGAGACCATGGTCCTGCCCAACATCCCCGACGCCTACCGCCGGGAGCGGGCCAGAGACGAGCTGCCCCAGTCGGGCTCCGGTCGGACGGTGATGACCGCCGAGCCCAAGTTCGTCCCGGAGGAGGCCGTGGCCGTGGACATGGAGGGGGGCGGGGCCTTCTCGGTCCGGCTCATCGACTGCGTGGGCTACCTGGTCCCCGGGGCCGTGGGCCAGCTGGAGGACGACCTGCCCCGGATGGTCCGGACCCCCTGGTTCCCGGAAGAGATCCCCATGGCTGAGGCGGCAGAGATCGGCACCCGGAAGGTCATCGCCGAGCACTCCACCATCGGCATCGTGGTAACCACCGACGGCTCCATCACCGACATCCCCCGGGAGGCTTACCAGGAGGCCGAGGAGCGGGTCATCAGCGAGCTGAAGGCCCTGGGAAAACCCTTCCTCATCCTCCTCAACTGCGCCCGGCCCCAGAGCGAGGCCGCCAAGGTCCTCCGCCGGGAGCTGGCGGAGCGGTACGACGTCACCTGCCTGGCGGTGAGCTGCCTGGAGCTGGACCAGGGCCAGGTCACCGAGGTCATTCGGTCGGTCCTCTACGAGTTCCCCCTGGTGGAGCTGGGCCTCTTCCTGCCCTCCTGGGTGGACGCCCTCCCCGCCGGGCACCCCATCAAGGCCGACCTGTACGGGGCCATTCGGGAGGCCATGGGGGACCTCCACCGCATCCGGGATGTGGCCCCGGTGGTGGCCACCCTGGGAAGCTGCCCCCGGGTGACGGAGTCCCGGGTCACCGGCCTGGCCCTGGGTACCGGCACCTGCACCGCCCGGCTGGACCTGCCCAGGTCCCTCTTCTATGAGACCCTCACAGAGCAGACCGGCATCCCCATCCAGGGAGACGGAGAGCTCATGACCCTCCTTTCCGACCTGGGCCGCCAGCGTGCGGAGTACCAGCGGGTGGCCGCCGCCATGGAGGAGGTAAGGGCCACGGGCTACGGCATCGTGGTCCCCGACGCCGGGGAGCTGGAGCTGGCCGAGCCGGAGATCATCCGCCAGGGGGGCCGGTATGGGGTCCGCCTCCGGGCCAAGGCCCCCTCCATTCACATGATCCGGGCAGACATCCAGGCGGAGGTCTCCCCCATCGTAGGCAGCGAAAAGCAGTCCGAGGATATGCTCTCCTTCCTGCTCAAGGAGTTCGAGGACGCCCCGGAGAAAATCTGGCAGAGCAACATCTTCGGCCGGTCCTTCCACGAGCTCATCAATGAGGACCTGTCCTCCAAGCTCAAGCATATGCCCGAGGACGCCCGCCAGAAGATGCAGCAGACCCTGGAGCGCATCCTCAACGAGGGGTCCGGAGGGCTGATTTGTATCATCCTTTAATGTTTTCGAAAAGGCATTGCTTTTTTCCTAGGTTCCTCCTATAATAAAAGCTAATCTATTTCCCCTGGGGAGCGGGCGGATGCGATCCGCCCCTACATACCCGAACCTACCGATCTTGATGTAGGGAACGGTCTTGACCGTTCCGACGTGGGTGCGGGAGCGAGCGGACCGGTCAAGACCAGTCCCTACATGCCGTGGTACTTCCGCAGGGGACATTTGCGGTACAGGAGGCGGCAGGGATGATATTCACCGTAGACATCGGCAACACCACCATCACCATGGGTCTGTTCAGCCCCGAAGGGGAGCTGACCTTCCGGGGTGAGATCAAAACCGACCGGAACAAGACCCCGGACCAGATCGCCGTGGACGTGCTGGATATGTTCCGGCTGAAGGAGGCCGACGTGAAGTCGGTCACCGGCGCAGCCGTGTCCAGCGTGGTCCCCCCCATGACCGCCGCCATGGCAGGCGCCATCCAGCTCCTCAGCGGGGTGAAGCCCATGATCGTGGGCCCCGGCGTCAAGACCGGCATGAACATCCGGGCAGAGGTCCACAACCAGCTGGGTGCCGACATCGTGGCCACCTCCGTGGCCGCCCTGCAGAAGTACGAGGCCCCCATCATCGTCATCGACATGGGCACTGCCACCAGCCTGTCCTACCTGGGCAAGAGCACCTACCAGGGCTGCATCATCATGCCCGGCGTCCGTCTGGCCCTGGAGGCCCTCTCCGGCCGGGCGGCTGAGCTCCCCCACATCTCCATCGAGGCCCCCTCCTCCGTCCTGGGCCGTTCCACTGTGGACGCCATGCGCTCCGGGGTGGTCTTCGGCCACGCCGCCATGATCGACGGCATGATCGAGAAGATGGAGGCCGAGGCCGGGCCCGCCGCCACCCTGGTGATGACCGGCGGAAACGGCACCGCCATCCTGCCCCAGTGCAAGCGGGACATCATCTATGACGAGAACCTGATCCTGGACGGCCTGTACTACCTGTACCAGAAGAACCACCAGGAGCGGAGACGGAAAAAGAATGACTGACAAACCGACACCCCCTGACCGTGATGGTCAGGGGGTGTTGTTGCGTACTAACAAGGCTCCCTTGTGTAAAGGGAGCTGTCAGCCGTCAGGCTGACTGAGGGATTGTTGCACCCTATCGTCAATGTACTCACATACGCCAGAAAAATTTTGACTGACTGCATGATTGGGGATACGCAAAACAGTCAGACCGTATCCTTCCAGAAAAGCTGTGCGCACCTGGTCTTTCATTGGGCCATCGTTTTCATAATGCTGGGAACCATCCAATTCAACCACCAGGTTGGCTTTGGCACAATAAAAATCAGCAATATAGTGTCCTAAAATCTTTTGTCGCTGAAACCGGACTGGGTATCCCTTTAGAAAATCATGCCATAAGTGACGTTCTTCCTTGGTCATGTTTTTCCGCAGTTCTTTCGCATAGGGGACAAGTTCTGCGTTATGCTTACGGTCCATACAATCCCTCCGTCAAAAATCAAAGATTTTTGCCACCTCCCTTTACACAAGGGAGGCTTTTTTGCTGGTATCGGCAGGTTATTCGTAATATTCCGCTGCTGCCTCCTGGGGTTCCTCAAACCCAGCGGACAGCTCCCAGGGCATGAAAGCATTCAGGTCCATGGGGCTCTGGGTGATCTGGATACCCCGTTGGCCGTACTGGTCAAAGATCTCCAGTCGGGGTTCCTTCTCCCCCCAAGAGGACATACACACGAAGAGGCCGGTCTTTTCCCCGCCGTCGGTGTACTCCACCGTCAGGGTCTGTTTGCCGAAGAGGCCGGTTTCCGCCCCGGTGGCGACAGAGTCCTCCACGGCACAGGGCAGGTAGATGAGGTAGGTCCACCGGGCCATGTCCCCCTCCTCCTCACAGGAGGTCAGCACCTGAACGCTGCCGGCGGTGTTTCTGCACAAGGTCAGCCAATCATCGTGGACCGGCCGCAGGTCGCTCCAGAGCCGCAGGCTGTCCTCCTCGCTGAAGTGGGCAGTGTGGGTGGCCCCGGCAGAACCCACAGCGGAAAAGGCAAAGACCAGCAGCATCAAAAGCAGGAGGGGCACCAGGATCACCAGGAGGATGACCTTGCCCAGTCCCTTCTCCTGGGGCTTCACCGGGGGCGTAAAGTCCCGGTCGGTCCAGTCCAGAGGGGTGGCGCAGTGGGGGCAGACCTGCCAGTCCTTCTCGATGGCCCCGCCGCAGGTATGGCAGGAAGCCTTCAGCTTGGCCCCACACTGGGGGCAGGCGGCGTAGGTCTCCCGGACCGGCCCGCCGCACCGGGGGCATTTCCAGTTGGAGTAGCCGGTGCGCACCAGCAGGTAGGCGATAAGGCCCACAAAGCTGGGACACAGGGCGGCAACGAGGGCCCAGAGGATGGCGTTCATCCCCCGGCTTCTGGCGTCCCGGTAGACGAAGATCCCCACCAGCAGGGGCACAAGGATGAAAAAGGGCACGATGATGAGCCAGAGAGCCACGATGCTCATTGGGCAAGCCTCCTTTCTTTGGTGCAGACCAAGGCGGCCAAACCGCCCCCTGCCACGGACAGACACACATAGCCCAGGCAGACCAGGGCCAGGAAGGGCTGGGTCTCATAGAGCAGCCCGCCCAGGATCACCAGGATGACCTGGATGGCCAGGGCGGCCAGGGTCAAAATCAAGGTCTGCCGCCGGACCTTCCGCCGGTCGGCCTCGGCCCGGAGGGCCTCCTCGGTCAGGACCGGAGGCCGGACGGCTTCAAAATCATAGATCGGGTTCATCCCCCAGCACCTCCTTCAGCTTGGTTCTGGCCTTGTTCAGCCGGGATTTCACCGTCCCAGGGGGGATGTCCAGCACCTGGGCGGTGGTGTTTACGTCCATGTCTTCAAAATAGTACAGGATGACCGTCACCCGCAGCTTCTCCGGCAGGCCGTCGATGGCCTGGTAGAGGGGGGTGTAGTCCGGCCCCTCGGGGGCGGGGACGGCATTGAGGACGGCCTCCTTCTCCTGAGTGGTCCGAAAGCCCGTGAAGATGGGGCTCCGGGCCAGACGGCGGAGGGTGTTGCGGTAGGTATTTACGCAGATGCGGGTGAGCCAGGGCTCAAAGGGCCGGGCGGGGTCATATTGGTCAAAGGCGGCCAGGGCCTTGAGCCAGGTGTCCTGGTAGAGGTCCTCCGCGTCCTGCCGGTGGGCGCAGAGGGTGAGACACAGGCCGAAGAGCCGCCGGCCGTGGGCCTGGATGTATCGGTCCATCCGCTCCCACCTCCTTTCATTTACACATACACCGGAGAGAGGGAAAGGTTCACTTTTTTCTCCAAAAGGCTCCCTTGTGCACAAGGGAGCCTCTCGCTGTATCTTACCGATATTCTACCACACCGCCCCTGACATTGACAATTCACCAAACTTATGGCAATATAGAGAAAAACAAATGTCCGTCCCAGACAGAAAGGAGGCCCCCATGAAACGCTTTCTCCCCTTCCTGCTCCTGCTCACCCTTCTCATCCCTCTGACCGCCGGGGCGGACATGGGCCCCAAGCCCTCAGTGAACGTGGAATTCCGGGGCCTGGAGGGCCAGACCTACTACGTCACCCTCCTGTCGGAGACCGACTCCACCGGCCCCTGGAGCCACAGCGAGGAGTACCGGGACTACTACGGGGACCGGGCGGTCTTTGAGGCCTTCAACGGCAATGCCGACCCCGACGGCTTCTGGTTCATCGGCTGCTATGAGGACTGCTCGGCCGACCACACCTTCTCCTGGACCTACTACCCGCCCCAGGTCTTCAAGGTGCTGGTGTACTTCCCGGAAACCGACACCTTCGCCGTCACCGAGGACACCTATGAGCGGTACGCCTTTGACAGCTACTTCAAGGTAAACGCCGGGTCGGCCCCCGAGACCGGCCTGCTGGCCCCCCTCCATAAGGACTACCCCTACGGCCAGGAGCTCCTCTCCCTGGCAGCCCGCATCCTTCTGACCCTGGCGGCGGAAGTGGCCCTGGCCTTTGTCTTCGGCTACCGGGCCAAACAGCAGCTGAAGGTCATCTTCTTCGTGAACCTGGCCACCCAGGTGATCCTGAACCTGGCCCTGAACCTCATCAACTACAACGCCGGCAGCATGGCCTTTACCTTCCACTATGTGTGGATGGAGGCCGCCGTCTTCGCCCTGGAGGGTCTGGTCTTCGCCGCCACCCTGAAAAAGTGGGACAAGAAGCCCGACCGGAAGGCCCACCCCTGGGTGTACTCCCTCACCGCCAACGGCACCTCCTTTATCCTGGGCCTCTTCCTGGCCCATCAGATCCCCGGCATTTTTTAACGGAAAGGACGTATTGTTATGAAAAAGCTCCTCATCCTCCCGGTCCTCCTCCTGGTGGGCATCGCCCTCTTCTGGCTCTTCGGCACCGCCCCGGAACCCATCGAGGACACCAATGGCCCGGACAACTACAACCTGCAGACCATCAACGACTTGATGATCATCGACGGCGACATGGGCATGACCGGAGGCGTCACCACCAAGCACGACCTGATCGGCAGCGGCATCACCATCTCCTCCGACGACTTCACCGGCATCTACGATGTGCTGTGGACCAACTACCTGGGCAAGTCCGACATCACCCTGGACCTGACCAACCTGGTGGTGAACGGGGGCAACTTCAAGGCCGTCCTGATTTTAGATGACAAGATCGTGGATGTCATCCCCTTCAACCAGGAGGACCCCTTCTACGAGTTCCGGCTGGATGACGTGAACGGCTATTTCGTCCTCCGTCTGGCCGGGGAGAGCGCAGACTTCAAGTTCAGCATCACCGAGAACGAATACGATCGGTTTGACCATCCTTAAATAGAACGAAAGCCCTGACCGAATCGGTCAGGGCTTTCGCCTGTCAAAAAAAGATTCGTATTACAAAAAACCACAGCCTCCCTCTCAGAGGGAGGTGCCGAGCGAATGCGAGGCGGAGGGAGTTTCCCGGGAGTAGGCTGCGAATTCACCTCTCCTTCCGGTAGAATCGAAAAGATTCTACTGCAAACTCCCTCAGTCAGTGCTTCGCACTGCCAGCTCCCTCGGAGAGGGAGCCTTTCCTGCGCCTTGAAGGCAAATTGTTATGCTCGTTTCCAGGCTGCGAGCCAGCGCAGGTCGGCGGGCAGGATCAGCCGGGGTCCTCCCGGAGGAGCAGGTCCTCCAGGTCCCGGTCCAGCTGGGCCAGGTCGGCCTGGTGCTGGCTGTCGCTCTGGGCGAGGGTCTCCTGAAGGGCCCTGATCTGGTCCCTCAGCTGGCCCACCCGATTCTGGGACTTGCCGATCTCATCCATCACCGCCCAGTCCGTGAAGATGTTGTCGAAGAAGACGTCAAAAAACTGGGTGGTGCCGTCCATGGTAAAGGTCAGGTCGGCGTCGATGGACACGTCCACCAGCTCGGTCCGGAAGCGGCGCAGGGCCAGCTGCAGCCCCTCCACCTTGGCCTGGGCCGCGTCAATAGCATCGTACTTCATCAAAGAGGACAGCATACCGCCCCCGAACATATCCCAGGTGCCCCAGCTCTCGGCATCGCTGAGACTGGTCATGATCTCGTCTGCCTTGGTCAGGGCCTCCTGGCCTGCTGCCAGAGCCTCCCGGATCTCCCGTCGTTGGCCCTGGTGCCAGGCCCGCTGTTCCTCCAGGTCCAGGATGGCCTGTCCCGTGGGGCCGCCCATGGCCTTCACCGCCTGGGCCCACTGGGTCATGAGCTCCTCCCGGCGGGCGGGGATGCCATCCAGCTCTGCCAGCTCCTCCCGGACCCGGCGAAGCTGGTCCTGGGCCTGGTTCCGCTCCAGGACCGCCATGTCGTACTTCACCCGGGCGGCCCGGGCTTCCTGGCGCTCCTTGTCCAGACGCTCCTCCTTGTTGCCCCGGAGTCCGGCAAAGAAGGCCGACAGACTGCGCCCTTCCAGCTTGTCCACGTCGGCCTGTTCCTGGTTCATCTGGGCCTCGTAGAGGAAGGCCTTTTTCTTCAATGCTTCGTATTCTTTTTCCAGTTCAGCGGCCTGGGCCTCCAGCTGGCCCCGTCTCTGGGCCTGGGCCTGGAGGTCCCGCAGCTCCTGATGGTAGTCTCTCATGGCAGGCTCCTTTCTCAGCCCAGCAGCTCCACCAGACGGTCTGCCGTGGGCTGGATGCCCTCATCCACCAGACGCCGGAGGGTGTTCACGTTGTCCTTTTCCACCAAAGTCAGGCGGCCCAGGGCCTCGGGCCCCCGGGTGCGGAGGAAGTCGATGGTCACCTGCATATTCCGCAGGCCGGTGAGGTAGTGGTTGGCCGCCGCCGTGGGCAGCAGCAGATGGGCATAGGGAGCCACTCGCTTTCTGCCCTGGGTGAAGAGCCGGGGCATCTTGGTGATGCCCTCCTCGGCCAGGATCATAAAGTCCAGAGCCAGCTCCATGCGCATGTGGTTGGCCCCCTCCTTCATCCAGGCCCAGATGGGGGGATGGACGATGTCATCCAGCACATAGTGGAGGAACCCGCCGGCAGCAAAGCTGCAGGGGGCCTCGTCGCCGTAGATCATGGCGTGGACCAGCCGGGGCAGTCCGTCCTCCTCCCACTTCTTGTGGTAGGCCCGGGCGTCCTTCTGGGTCCGGGGGTCGAAGATGAGGGGGTCAGGTCCCTGGAGGCCCAGGTAAAAGGCGTCCATGTCCCGGCTGAGCTTGTCCCGCAGGTGGACCGGCAGGGCGGCCAGGACCCCGATGCCGAAATAGATATGGGTGTTGCCGTCTGCCATACCGCTCCCTCCTGTCATTACATGGTTTCTGTTACTGTCATCATACCGCACTTTCGTCCATAGGGCAAGGACAAACCATCACTTTACTTATCTTTCCATAAAAAAAGACGAGACCCGGAGGTCTCGTCAATCTATCAAAAAAGTATATGCCGCAGACCACCGCAAGCCTCCCTTGTGTACAGGGAGGTGCCGAGCAAATGCGAGGCGGAGGGATTGTCACGGAAAACGCTGCGAATTCGCATAACGTTCGGTAGAAACCGTTTGCTTCTGCTGCACAATCCCTCAGTCACGGCTACGCCGTGCCAGCTCCCTTTGCACAAGGGAGCCTTCCCTGAGCCTGCAGTATCGTTCCTTGATGCCCTCTTTTGCACTCAGATAATGAACCCGCCGTTGGGGGCCAGCACCTGACCGGTGAAGAAGTTCCCACCCTGGCTGGCCAGGAACCAGATGGCCTCGGCCACGTCGGCCGGGGTGCCCATCCGCTCCAGAGGGGTCTCCTCCGCCAGGGCGTCCTTGGTCTCCTGATCCAGGAGGCCGTTCATCTCGGTCTCGATGACCCCGGGGGCCACGCAGTTGACGGTGATGCCGGATGGGCCCACCTCCTTGGCCAGGGCGCGGGTCAAACCGATGACCCCCGCCTTGGCGGCGGAATAGGCCACCTCGCAGGAGGCTCCCACCTGGCCCCACATGGAGGACAGGGTGATGATCCGGCCGGACTTTCGCCGGATCATGTCCGGCAGAGCGGCCTGGCAGCAGTAAAACACGCCGTCCAGGTTGATCCCCAGCATCTGCCGCCACTGGGCCTCGGTCACGTCGGTGAAGAGCTCCTGGCGGGCGATGCCGGCGTTGCACACCAGCACATCCATATGGCCGAAATCGGCCAGGAAATCCGTCACCATCCGGTCCACCTGGGCCCGGTCAGAGACGTCCGCCTGATAGGCCTTGGCAGAGACCCCCATGGCCTCCAGCTCCCGGACCAGTTCTTCCGCCCGGGCCTGGGAGCTGCAGTAGTTGACACCCACGGCGTAGCCCTCCCGGGCGAACCGCCGGGCGGTCTCCGCCCCGATACCCCGGGAGGCCCCGGTGATGAGAACGGTCTTAGACATTGAAGCGGAACAGGACCACGTCGCCGTCCTGCATCACATACTCCTTGCCCTCGGAGCGGACCAGGCCCTTCTCCTTGGCAGCGGTCATGGAGCCGCCGCAGGCGTCCAGGTCCTCGAAGCCCACCACCTCGGCACGGATGAAGCCACGCTCGAAGTCGGTGTGGATCTTACCGGCGGCCTTGGGTGCCTTGGTGCCCCGGGTGATGGTCCAGGCGCGGCACTCGTCCTCGCCGGCGGTCAGGTAGGAGATCAGGCCCAGCAGGGTGTAGCTGGCCTTGATGAGGCGGTCCAGGCCGGACTCCTCCACGCCCAGGTCCTCCAGGAAGATCTCACGGTCTTCGGGGTCCATCTGGGCGATGTCGGCTTCCACGTTGGCGCAGATGGGCACCACCTGGGCGTTCTCCCCCTCGGCGGCCTTCAGGACAGCCTGGTAGTAGGGGTTGGATTCATAGGCCTTGAAGCCATCCTCGTCCATGTTGGCGGCGAAGATGATGGGCTTCAGGGTCAGCAGGTCGGAGGTCTGGAGGATCTCCATGTCCTCAGGGTCGCAGGGGTAGCTGCGGGCAGACTTGCCGTCCCCCAGCCAGGCCAGCAGGCCCTTGAAGACCTCGGCAGAGTGGAGGAACTTCTTGTCGCCCTTGGCGGCCTTGGTGTCCTTGTCGATGCGGCGCTCCACCATCTCC
>JAFXCU010000130.1 GCA_017521345.1 Ruminiclostridium sp.
CCTTGGACCGGTGGATACTCAAAATTTTCACGCCGTCGCTCTCCTTGGAAGGCACCGAGGCCGACCGGAGGCCGCCGCTCTCCTGGACCCGGTCCAGGTGGAGGAGGAAGCCGAAGAGGCCCTTGTGGCCGGTCCCCTCAAAGCGTCGGGCCAGCTCGTAAAAGGCCAGCAGGTTCTCCCGGCGCTTCTCCCCGTTGGGCATGGCGGAGAAGATTTCCAGCAGGTCGGTGGAGCGGTACAGGTCCCACAGGAGCTGATGGCTGGACTTCTCTCCTGCCCCAAAGCGCAGGGTCTCCAGATGATCCAGGAAGGCCTGGCAGTCGGTCATGCCATGTTCGGCGGCCCCGCAAAGGGCGGTGTAGAAATCCCCCTCACAGACCGCCCGGATCTCCGCCAGGCGGTCTCCCGTAAAGCCGCATACCGGGGACCGCAGGACGGCCACCAGAGGGATATCCTGCCGGGGATTGTCGATGACCTGAAGCCAGGACAGGGCCACGGAGATCTCCGTGGTCTGGAAGAAGTCTCCCCCCTCCTCGGCAGACCAGCCCACCCCCTGCTCCTCCAGAGCCAGGGTATAGAAGTGGCGCACGGGGCCGGGGGACCGGAGGAGGATGGCGATATCATCGGGCTGGAGAGGACGGGTCCCTCCTGCCCCGTCGGACACCGGAAAGCCGCTGTCCAGCAGAGATCTGATCTGCCGGGCCACGAAACGGGCCTCCAGGTAGTTTTTATTCTCTTTGTCCTCCAGAAGGGCCGGGTCGTCGGTGAAGTCCAGCACGTGGAACTCGGTCTCGTACCCCGTCCCCTCTGGGAAGGTCCCGCCGGGGTACAGGGCCTCCTCGTCTGTATAGTCCATCTCACCCAGCTCCCGGGACATGATGGTCCGGAAGAGGTCGTTGGCGGCCTCCAGGACCTCCGGCCGGGAGCGGAAGTTTTTGGACATGGTGATCTTCCGGTCCTCCCCCGGCTGGGCATCGCTCCAAGGGGCAAAGGTCCGGTATTTCTCTAAGAAAATGGTGGGGTCAGCCAGACGGAACCGGTAGATGGACTGCTTCACGTCGCCCACCATGAAGAGGTTCCGGCCCTCATGGGACAGAGCCTGGAAGATGGTGTTCTGGACCTGGTTGGTGTCCTGGTACTCGTCCACCATGATCTCGGCATACTGGCTCCCCCACTGGCGGGCCAGGTCGGTGGGCTGACCGTCCCCATCCACCAGCAGGCGGACGGCATAGTGCTCCAGGTCGGAGAAGTCCAGCAGGGACTTTTTTCCCTTGGCCTCATCGTAGGCTTTGGAGAAGTCCTCCACCAGGGAGATGAGGCCGCTCATAGCCGGGGCCACCAGGGCCATGTCGGCCAGGAGCTCCGCCGAGGGACTGCCAAACTGCTTGGCCAGGTCGTCGGTGGCCTTCTTGCACCGGGTTCGGATGGACTTGATCTGCTCCTGGGCGGCCACATCCTCCACCCCACGGGCACCACCCAGACGGGGGTATTCCACCGCGAGCTGGGCGGCCTCGTCCCAGCTGCGGGAGAGGGCCTGGGCGTAGTCCTCCAGGTCCTGGAGGGTGGAGGTCAGGCTGGGCAGGTAGGCCTTTTCCAGGACGGGGTCTCCCTCGGCCAGGTCGCAGGCTCGCTCCATCTGTCCCGCCCAGTAGTCGGCGGTCTGGGCGGCCTCCTCCAGCAGGAGACGGCCCCAGGGGGTCTGGCCCACATCGGTGATACCGGTCAGGTCCAGGGCGGCCCGCTGCTCCTCCAGCCAGGCGGTGGGGTCAGGGTAGCTCTGGGTCTTTCCATAAACGTCCAGGGTGATCTCCACCAGGCGGCTGTCGTCCCGCCCGGCGGTGAGGACGTCCAGAAGCTTGGCAAAGTCCCCCTCAGGGTCTACGTTTTCATACCGCTCCTCCAGCACCTGGTCCAGGGTCCGGGCCATGAGGACCTGGGCCTCCTCGTCCTCGCAGAGGGCAAAGTCGGCGGGCAGGTCCAGCAGGTGGCCCCACTGGCGCAGGAGGACGGTGCAGAAGGCGTGGATGGTGGAAATTTGCGCCTTGTACAGCAGGGCGGTCTGCCGCCGCAGGTGGGCGTTCTCCGGCTGGAGGGCCAGGGCCTCGGAGATCTCCTTGGCGATGCGCCCCCGCAGCTCCTCGGCGGCGGCCCGGGTGAAGGTGATGATGAGAAACTCATCCACATTCTTTCCTTCCGTGAGGATCCGGTCCAGGAGTCGTTCCACCAGGACGCGGGTCTTTCCGGAACCGGCGGCAGCCGAGACCAGGAGTCCTCCCCCCCGGTTCTTTACCACCGCTTCCTGTTCAGGTGTCCGCTTCACGGCCATGGCCTTCCCCTCCCTCCTCCTTCTGGGCCAGCCAGCCCCAGAAGTCGCTGTTCTTCACCGATGGGATCCACCGGCGCTGATCCTTCTTTTCTTCAAACTGGCAGGCCCGGAAGAACTCACAGTACTGGCAGGCGTTCTTGCCGGAACCCCGCCAGAAGGGGTCTGCGTCGATGTTGCCGGCGGCGATCTCCCGGCAGATATCTTTCAAGATCTTCTGAGTGTGGCTCTTCAGGCGACCCAGCTTCTCAGCAGACACCAAGGCGTCGCCGGAGATCTTCCCCGTGCGGCTGCTGACCTTCAGGGGAAGGAAGCGAATGCCGCTCTCCTTGTGCTCCATGGCCTCCAGCACATCCTCGTCGTCCAGGATGAGGCCCCGGCGGACCAGTTCCTTGTCCATGAGGCGGATACGGGCATTGGCATCCATATCCCGGCTGCCGGAGATGACCGCCTCCCGGGCAGGGAGATACAGGACTCCGGCAGGGACGGTCTCCGCCCCAAAGAGGGGGCCTCCCTTCTCCTCCAGGGTAAAGAGGTAGAGGAGCATCTGCAGGCCCAGGCCGTTCCACACCTCGGTGAGGTCGAAGGACTTCCGGCCGGTCTTGTAGTCCACCACCCGCAGGTAGAGGCGGCCATCCTTCACCCAGCCGTCCACCCTGTCCACGAAGCCCGAGATCCGCAGGGTCACATCCCCCTCCCGGATCTCCACGGGAGGCAGGTCCTTGCCGTAGCCGAAGCCCAGCTCGAAGGCGATAGGCTCAAAGTCGGAAGCCCACAGCTCAGCGGCCACGTTTTCCACCACCGCCTGGACGCTCTTTTGCAGGCGGCGGAAGAGGTATTTGAAGCGGGGGGTCTGGTGCTCCATGCCCCCCAGCTCATTGAAAATGTAGTCTCTGACCACCTGCTGGGTCAGGTCCTTGATGTCCTGGTCCCGGCACTGTTGGATGCCCCCCTTGTCCCGGACCGCCTTGAACACGTGCTCCAGCACATAGTGGACGAAGGTGCCGTACTCGGGGGCATGGAAGCCCGCCGGGCGGCGGTCCCTGGCCCCCAGGCCGTACCGCAGGAAGTAGGCGAAATGGCAGGATTTGTACTGGTCCATCCGGGAGGCCGACATAGCCACCTTCTCTCCGTACAGGGCTTTCACCGCCCTGGGGGACAGCTTGCCCCGCTCCCACTGGGCTGCCCGGTCCAGCCGCTGGAAGGAGGCGGCAAAGTCCCCCCGGTCCTGCAGGGCCTCCCGGGCCTCGGGCAGGCGGGCAGCCATGGCCCGGAGCTGGTCAGGAGAGGGCAGGACCTCCGGCACCCGATGGCAGTCCGGGAAGATCTGCCCCAGAGTCTCCACCAGGAAGGAGGGCCGCTTTTCCCCGCCGCTCTCCCCGGCGGCTGGCCAGGTCACGTAGAGCCCCTCAGAGGGCTTGGTGCAGGCGGTGTAAACGATGGTCTCCTCACGGCTGAGCTTTTCCTCCATACGAGAGGCCAGCTCCAGGCCGTAGTCCTCCAGCAGTTCCCGGTCCCGGTCGGTGAGAAGACCGGCCCCCGGGGTGACCAGAGGGATGGAGCCGTCATCGGCTCCCAGAAGGAAGAGGACCTTGCAGGACCGGTTGGCCAGTCTCTGGGCGTCACCGGCGGTGACACGGTCCAGGGAGGCCGGGATGGAGCCCACAGAGTACCGGGACAG
>JAFXCU010000131.1 GCA_017521345.1 Ruminiclostridium sp.
GCCAGATCCGCTCCTACGTCTTCATGCCCTACACTCTGGTCAAGGACACCCGTACCGCCTACGAGACCAGCAACGTCAACGCTGTCATGGACGGCGAGATCGACGGCTTCATCAACGCCTATCTGACCGCTCAGGCCACCGGCGTTTGGGCCACCAAATAAAAATTAAATGCATCCATCGACCTACCCATCGGAAGATTCCGGTGGGTAGGTTTTTTGTTTTCCACAAACTTCATTTCGCTTCTTGACTTTCAAGCTTTTTGGTGTTAAAGTTAAAAAGCAATAAAGAGCGCCACTGAATGGAGGTCATCGTATGAAACTGGCTCTTTTAATCGTCTACTTTGCTGTTATGGTCGGCATCGGCATCTATTGCCGCAAGCAGGCCACCGACGTGAACGGCTTCGTCCTGGGCGGCCGCTCTGTAGGCCCCTGGCTCACCGCCTTCGCCTACGGCACGTCCTATTTCTCCGCTGTGGTGTTCATCGGCTACGCCGGTCAGTTCGGTTGGAAGTACGGCATCGCCGCCACCTGGGCAGGTATCGGCAACGCCATCATCGGTTCCCTGCTGGCCTGGGTCATCCTGGGCCGCCGCACCCGCATCATGACCCAGCACTTCAACTCTGCCACCATGCCCCAGTTCTTTGAAAAACGGTTCGAGAGTACCGGCCTGAAGATCGGCGCATCCATCATCATCTTCATTTTCCTCATCCCCTACACCGCTTCCCTGTTCAACGGTCTGTCCCGTCTCTTCGGCATGGCCTTCCACATGGACTACACCATCTGCATCATCCTCATGGGCGTGCTGACGGGCATCTACGTCATCGCCGGCGGCTACATGGCAACCGCCATCAACGACTTCATCCAGGGCTGTATCATGCTGGTGGGCATCTGCGTGGTCATCGCCGCTGTCCTCAACAGCCAGGGCGGCTTCATGGAATCCCTGCGGGGTATGGCAGAGGTCACTGACCCCACCGTAGCCAACGGCGAGGTCCCCGGCGTCTTCGCCTCCTTCTTCGGGCCTGACCCCATCAACCTGCTGGGCGTGGTCATCCTCACCTCTCTGGGCACCTGGGGCCTGCCCCAGATGGTCCAGAAGTTCTATGCCATCAAGTCAGAGGACGCCATCAAGAAGGGCACCATCATCTCCACCCTGTTTGCCCTGGTTGTGGCAGGCGGCTGCTACTTCCTGGGCGGCTTCGGCCGACTGTTCTCTGACAAGATCGACATCGCTGCCGAGGGCTATGACTCCATTATCCCCACCATGCTGTCCGGCCTGCCCGACATGCTCATCGCTGTGGTGGTCATCCTGGTTCTCTCGGCCTCCATGTCCACCCTGTCCTCCCTGGTCATCGCCTCCTCCTCCACCCTCACCATGGATCTTCTGAAGGAAAAGGTAAAGCCCGTGAAGAAGATGAACGAGTTTGAACTGGTCTTCGTCATGCGCTGCTTCATCGTAGTCTTCGTGGTGATCTCCATGATCATCGCCATCGTCCAGTACAAGCAGTCCATCAGCTTCATCGCCCAGCTTATGGGCGTGTCCTGGGGCGCACTGGCCGGTGCCTTCCTGGCCCCCTTCCTGTACGGCCTGTACTGGAAGAAGACCACCAAGGCCGCCTGCTGGGTCTCCTTCGTCTTCGGCGCAGGCATCATGATCCTGAACATGGCAGTGAAGCCCATGTTCCCCGTCCTGCTCCAGTCCCCCATCAACTGCGGCGCTTTCGCCATGATCGCCGGTATGGTCATTGTCCCCGTTGTAAGCCTCTTCACCAGAAAGCCCGACCAGGATATGGTGGAGGAAGCCTTCTCCTGCTACGACAAAACCGCTCCCGTCAAGCAGAAGACCGCCCTGCACGACTGAATCATTCACCTTGTGTGTCTTCTTTCTGCTTTTAACAAGGCCCGCCCGGAACACTTCCGGGCGGGCCTTGTTACGTTATGTTTCTTTTTTCGCCACGACAACGGGCTGATAGAATCCCGTTTCCTCCGGGAACATCCAGGTGACTTCCCGGCAGCCGCTGGCCAGGAGCAGGTCGGTCACATCCTCTACAGGTACAGATTCATCAGGTCAAAGTCAATGGACTCCCCGTTGATTTTGAAGAACCCTTTGAAGGTGCCGACCTTCTCCCCTCCGTATTTCTCACAGAGACGGATGGCCCGGATGTTGTCGCTGCGGATCTCCATGGAGATGATCTCGGCTTTGGCGGTGTGCCGGGCAAAGTCCAGGACAGCATCCATGAGGGCTCTGCCCACACCCTTGCCCCACTCAGACCGGAGAACGGACATCCCCAGCTCTCCCCGGTGGCCCATCCGGGGAGAACTCATGGCCATGAAGCTGGCATTGCCCACGATCTTCCCGTCCTTCTTTGCCACAAAGAACACAGAGGATTCCGATTCGTGCAGCTGGGCCAGAAACGCCCGTTCCTCCTCCACGGTAAAGGGCAGGCCCTCAGGACCAAAGG
The DNA here is from genome assembly GCA_017521345.1 of Ruminiclostridium sp. Next base: position 2,459 of record JAFXCU010000131.1, read on the forward strand.
AGAGGTTGTCGCTCTCCCCGCCCGCCTGCTTCAGGACGGTCAGCAGCTCTGCCGCATCCTCCGGCATTGCTCGTGTAATGGTGTACATCTCATTCCCTCCTTTATGCAAAACACCGCAGAGGATGCCCCCTGCGGTGTTAGACTCGAACTCCTCAGCCCTTCTGGCCCAGAGCGAAAGCGACCTTGTTCAGTTCCAGGACCTTGGCGGGGACGTTGGCCTCCAGAGATGCCTGCCATGCTTCCGCGGGAATGTCGGGGAAGTACTTGGACAGACGGCCCATGAGGACCATGTTCACAGCCTTGGTGGAACCAGCCTCCTCGGCCAGAGCCAGACAGTCCATGGCATCCACCTGGATGCCCTTGGCTTCCATCTTCTCCACCAGGTTTTCGGGATACTTGGCAAGACCCGCGATGACGGGCATGGGCTCCATCTTCTGGGTGTTGGTGACCACACGGCCGGTGGGCTTTAAGTACTCGATCCAGCGGGCAGCCTCCAGCAGTTCGAAGGAGACGATATAGTCGGCCTCGCCCTTGTCAATGATGGGAGAGTAGACCTTGTCGCCGAAGCGGACATAGGTGACCACGCTGCCGCCTCTCTGGCTCATGCCGTGGACCTCAGAGACCTTCACGTCATAGCCCTGCTGGACCAGCAGGTGACCCAGCATCTTGGAGGCCAGCAGGGAACCCTGGCCGCCTACGCCGACGATCATAATATTAACAGTTTCCATGGTTGTTCCTCCTTACACGATCAGGGCATCCCGGTGGCACATCTGCATGCACACCTGACAGCCCACACACTGGGTCTTGTCGATCTCCACCTTGCCCCCCTTGGGCAGGGACAGGGCGGGACAGCCGATCTTCATGCACAGGCCGCAGCCGTTACACTTGTCCAGATCCACCTTCAGGGGAGGCAGCTTCTGGACATCCTTCAGCATCACGCAGGGACGGCGGGTGATGATGATGGAGGGTTCTTCAGCGGCCAGCTCCTCCTTGAGGACCTTGTCCATTTCTTTCAGCTGGTTGGGGTCCACCACCCGGACCCGGTCAAAGCCGACGGCCTTGCACAGGGCCTCCAGGTCGATCTTCCGGGCAGGGGTGCCGCGGAGGGTCTTGCCGGTGGTGGGGTTCTGCTGGTGGCCGGTCATACCGGTGATGGAGTTATCCAGAATGATGACAGTAGAGTTGCTGCCGTTGTAGGCGATGTCTGCAATGCCGGTGATGCCGGAGTGGGCAAAGGTGGAGTCACCGATGACTGCCACGCTGTGCTTCTCGTGCTCCTCTCCCCCGGCGATGTTGAAGCCGTGAAGACCGGAGCAGGAAGCGCCCATGCAGACATTCAGGTCCAGGGCGTTCAGGGGAGGCATGACACCCAGGGTGTAGCAGCCGATGTCACCGTAGACCATGCACTTGTTCTTGTGCAGGGTGTAGAAGACGCCTCTGTGGGGGCAGCCGGCGCACATGACAGGGGGACGGCCGGGGATGGCATCCTCCAGCTTCACGGTCTCCTTGGCGGCACGGCCCAGGCACTGGGCGATGCGGCCCTGGGTGAGCTCGTCCACCATGGGGATCTGCTCCTTGCCCACCACGTCCACGCCGATCTGACGGCAGTGGTTCTCAATGATGGGCTCCAGTTCTTCAATGACCAGAACCTTGTCCACCTTGGAAGCAAAGTCCCGGATCTTCTCCACAGGCATGGGCCAGGACAGGCCCAGCTTCAGGACACTGGCCTTTTCCCCAAAGACCTCACGGACGTACTGGTAGCTGGTAGAGGAGGTGATGATACCCAGGGAGGTATCCTCTCCCAGCTCGGTCCGGTTCAGGTGGGTGGTCTCGGCAAAGGCGGTCATGGCCTTGGTGCGCTCCTCTACCCGGTAGTGGGCTTTCAGGGAGTTGGTGGTCATCATGACACGCTCGGGGTCCTTTACGTACTGCTTCTGAGGGACCTCCTGCCGCTCTCCCGTGGTGACGATGCTCTGGGAGTGGGCGATTCGGGTGCAGGTGCGCACCAGTACGGGAGTGTGGTACTCCTCGGACAGCTGGAAGGCGATCTTTGCAAACTCCAGAGCCTCCTGGGAGTCAGAGGGCTCCAGCATGGGGATCTTAGCTGCGATGGCGTAATGGCGGGAGTCCTGCTCGTTCTGGGAGGAGAACATACCGGGGTCGTCTGCCACGCAGATGACCAGACCGGCCTCCACCCCCTGGTAGGAGATGGTGAACAGGGGGTCAGCCGCCACGTTCAGGCCCACGTGCTTCATGCAGCAGGCGGAACGCTTGCCGCCCACAGCGGCGCCGTGGGCCACTTCCAGGGCCACTTTTTCGTTGGGGGCCCACTCGCAGTAGATCTCGGGATACTTAGCGGCTTCTTCGGTGATCTCAGTGCTGGGAGTGCCGGGGTAGCTGGAGATCACACAGCACCCGGCTTCATATAGTCCGCGGGCAATGGCTTTGTTGCCCAACATCAGTTCTCTCATGGAAGTCCTCCGTGGTTATGTTTCTTCCGGGACCGCTTCGCCCTTTTCCTGGGCCACCCGGTCCATAATCTCACCCAGGGCACCGGTGCCGTAGTTCAGCACCCGGTTGACCCGGCTGACGGTGGCAGAGCTGGCACCGGTTTCGTTGAGGATGGTGGTATAGACTTTTCCGTCATGGAGCATCTTGGCCACATCGAAACGCTGCTCCATGGCGCGCAGTTCGGTGATAGCACAGATATCTTCGAAGAAGCGGATACACTCCTCCACGGACTCGATGCGGGCGATGTGCTCGTACAGGTCGTTGCTCCGCTCCTTTTTGCTGGCTCTGAGCATGGTTCTTGCTCCTTTCTTTCAAGCCCTGGGACCGTGGGTCCTCAATCGAAAAAGGCTTTGCTTTTTCGACAGGTACTTTAGCCTCTGTTCTGCTGGGCGACCAGCTGTTCGGCACCGTACCGCTTACGCAGAACGGGCTTTTCGATCTTGCCGGTGGCGTTGCGGGGGATCTCCGCAAAGATGACCTTCTTGGGACGCTTGTAGCGGGGCAGATCCAGGCAGAACTCGTTGATCTCTTCCTCGGTGCAGGTCATGCCATCCTTGATCTCGATGATGGCACCGCAGATCTCGCCCAGGCGGCGGTCGGGCAGACCGATGACGGCCACGTCCTTGATCTTGTTGTGGGCACGCAGGAAGTCCTCGATCTGAACGGGATAGATGTTCTCGCCGCCGGAGATGACCACGTCCTTCTTACGGTCCACCAGGAAAATGAAGCCGTCCTCGTCCTGCATGGCCATGTCACCGGTGTACAGCCAGCCATTCTTCAGGACCTCAGCGGTGGCCTCGGGGTTGTTGTAGTAGCAGGTCATGACGCCGGGGCCCTTGACGCAGAGCTCGCCTACGCCACCCTGCTCCACCACGTTGTCGTGCTCGTCCACGATCTTGATCTCCCAGCGGTAGCCGGGCACGCCGATGGCACCCACCTTGTGGATGTTATCCATACCCAGATGGACGCAGCCGGGGCCGGTGGACTCGGACAGGCCGTAGTTGGTGTCATACTTGTGGTTGGGGAAGTATTCCATCCAGCGGCGGATCATGGAGGGAGGCACGGGCTGGGCACCGATGTGCATGAGCTTCCACTGGTCCAGCTTGTAGTCAGCCAGCTTCAGGTCGCCCCGGTCCAGGCAGTCCAGGATCTCCTGGGCCCAGGGCACCAGGAGCCAAACCAGAGTGCAGCCCTCATCGGAGACAGCCTTCAGGATGATCTCAGGGGTGGTGCCCTTCAGCAGAACGGCCTTGCTGCCGGCATACAGACTGCCCATCCAGTGGAACTTGGCGCCGGTATGGTACAGGGGCGGGATGCACAGGAAGTTATCGTCACGGCCGATGCGATGGTGCTTGGCCTCCATTTCGGCAGCCTGGGTCAGGCTCAGATGCTTATGTAAGATGGCCTTGGGGAAGCCGGTGGTGCTGGAGGAGAAGTAGATGGCACCGTCGTCGTCATCGGTGATGAGGACCTGGGGCGGTGCAGAGGAGCAGTCGGCGGACAGCTCCCGGTAGCTCTCGGCAAAGGTGGGGCAGTGATCGCCCACGTAGATCAGCAGACGGCCCTTGCTGAGCTTATGCTCGATGCTCTCGATACGGCCGATGAACTCGGGGCCAAAGACCAGGACCTGGACCTCTGCCAGGTCGGCGCAGTACTGGATCTCTTCGGCGGAGTAACGGAAGTTAAAGGGCACGGCAATGGCGCCGGTCTTCAGGATGCCGAAGTAGATGGGCAGCCACTCCAGGCAGTTGTACATGAGGATGGCCACCTTGTCCCCCTTCTTTACACCGCGGGAGATAAGCATATTGGCAAAGCGGTTGGCCTTCTCATTGAAGACGTTCCAGGTGATCTCACGGCGGTAGGGCTGGGCGCTGGTAGGCTGGATCAGGTCGTACTCCTTCCAGGTCATCCGGCGGTTGTCGGTAATCTCAGGGTTCAGCTCCACCAGGGCAACTTCGTTGCCGTAGAGCTTAACATTTCGTTCCAGAAAATCAATAACGGGCATACAGGGCCGTCCTTTCTTCCAAGAGGATCTTGGTTCTTCTATTGCAGCAGCTGCACTTTACAGCTTTAAAAGTTCAACGCAACAAATATACTGTAGCATGACGGGGTAAAAAAGTCAAGGAAAACAGGTCTTTCCGGCAGAACGCCTGCCCTGCACTTGGGTGCAGGGCAGGTCCTTAGTTCAAAGAGATGCTTTCAGACTGTTCAGAAGTTCCTCGCTCTCCCGGGCCACCTCCTGCAGGGCTCCCTCCTGGAAGGGGGACTTGAGGCCAGCCTCCACCAGCAGGTCAGTGAAGACCTGCTCGCCGCCCTGGCTCAGCAGGCGAACATAGCGGGCGAAGGCATCGGTATAGTCCTTCCGGGATTCCAGCAGGAACTGGAGGGCAGCCGTCTGGGCCAAGCAGTAGTCGATATAATAGAAGGGGGACTCGTAGATGTGCATCTGGTACTGCCAGCGGGTGCCCTCCTCCAGGTAGGGGACACCGTCAAAGCAGATGTGGGGCCGGAACTCGGCCTCCAGCTTCCGCCAGGCAGCCTTGCGCTCTTCAGGGGTCCAGTCAGGATTCTCATAGACCTGACGCTGGAAGTCGTCCACAATGGTGCCGTAGGGCAGGAAGGACAGGGCATCCAGCAGGTGCATGAACTTATACCGCTCGGCATCCTCCCCGAAGAAGTGTTCCATATAGGGCCATGCAAAGAACTCCATGCTCATGGAGTGGGTCTCGGCGGTCTCCATGCCGCCCATGTTCAGCTCCACCACATACTTGTTGTTGGCAATGGAGTAGTCAGCAAAGGCGTGGCCGGCCTCGTGGGTGACCACGTCCACATCCCCGGCGGTGCCGTTGAAGTTGGCCAGAATAAAGGGCTGGTGGTAGGCCATGAAGCTGGTGCAGTAGCCGCCGCCCCACTTGTTCTTGCGGGATTCCACGTCGAAGGCATCGGTCTCCAGCATGAAGTCGATGAATTCACCGGTCTCCTTGCTCATGTCGTGATACATGGCCTTGGCAGCAGCGAAGATCTCCTCCTTGCCGCCCTTGGGGGCAGGGTCACCCTGGGGGAAGATCAGATCGTAGTCGTAGACCATCAGCTTGTCCACGCCCAGGTCCTTGGCCACCTCGGTGCGCAGGCGGGCCACCAGGGGGACAATATCCCGGCAGACATTATCCCGGAACTGCTTCACCTCTTCGGGGCCGTAGCACAGGCGGCCCATGCGGTAGTAGCCCAGCTCCACAAAATTTTCATAGCCCATCTTCTTTGCCATCCGGTCACGGATGTGGACCAGCTGGTCGAAGATGGTGTCCAGCTCCTCACTGTGGGCCTGGAGGGTCTTGCCCAGGACCTCGTAGGCCTCCTTGCGGGTGGCCCGGTCGGGAGACTTGGCGTGCTTCATGAGCATGGGCCGGGGGAGCTTTTCCCCACGGAACTCGAACTCCATGGCAGCCATCAGCTGGGAATACTGGCTGACCACCTTGTTCTCCTCGATCATGTCCTCGATGATCTCGGGGGACATGGACTTCACCTCCACCTCGAAGGAGCGGAACACCAGGGGGATGATCTGGCCGCTCTCCTCCAGTTCCTTCCGGAAGGGGGTAGCCAGCATGGCCTTGGTGTACTCCAGCAGGTAGTTCTGGGCCTGGGGACCCATCTCGTCATAGTAGTCCTTCTCCGCCAGGTAGAACTCGTCGGCGGTGTTGATGCTGTAGCGCATATAGGACAGGGCCTGGGCAGTCTCCAGGCGGATATACAGGTCGTTGCAGCGGTTGCGGGCGGCCATGACCTGGTCGGCAGAATCGGCGTTCTTCACCTGGGCGATGATGGCCTGGATCTCCTGGGCAAATTCTTCCAGGGTGAGACGCTCGTACTTTAATTCAGATACTTTCATATTGGTTTCCTTTCTCAGGGATCAAAAGGGCAAATCTCGGAGGGCGATCCGGTCATGGAGGGTCTCGGCCATTTTGACCGAGCGGATGATGGCCTCCTCCACCGCCCGGGCCGCCATACTGCCCACTGCGTCGGGGTCTGCCGGGACATTGCCACGACACATGGCAAAGACGGCATCGCCGTCAAAGGTGGCATTGGCAGGACGGACCGCCCGGGCAATGCCGTTCTGGGCCACCGCCGCCAGCTTGTTTGCCTGGTTCTTGTTCAGGGCGGCGTTGGTGATCACACAGCCGATGACGGTGTTCTCCCCCACGAACTTGCCGCTGAAGATGTCCTTCTGGCGGCGTCCGTTGGCGATGAGCCAGTCCTCGCTGTCGGCAAAGCCGGTGTCGTCGTCATTCCGGGACCCGGCAATGATTCGGCCGTTTTCCAGCACGTCACCCATGGCGTTGCAGGCCACAACGGCACCCACCATCAGGTCCCCCTGACGGTAGGCACAGGCACCGATGCCCCCCTTCATGGCAAACTGAGGACCACGGATCTTGCCCACGGTGCAGCCGGTACCGGCCCCGTGGTTGCCTTCCAAAAAGGGACCTCCTTCCAGGGCCTTTTCACAGGCGGCATAGCCCATGGCCCCATCGGGGCGGACGTCCATCCGGCCAAACTTCAGGTCGAAGAGGACAGCAGCACAGACGTTGGGCACCACCGTGACCATCACGTCCCGACCGATGCCCTCCTCCTCCAGCTTTTTTGCCACGCCCCCGGCGGCATCCAGGCCGAAGGCAGAGCCTCCGGTGAGGACCACACTGTGGACGTGTTCCCGGTTGCAGGTGGGGTCCAGGGCATCGGTGTCCCGGGTGCCCGGGGAACCGCCCCGGACATCCACACCGGTAACAGCACCCTCAGGGCAGAGGATAACCGTGCAGCCGGTGCCGGCCTCCAGGTCCTCCACCTGGCCAAAGGAGAAGCCGGGGATCTCGTGTATCGCTATCTTTTCCATTCCTCGTCCCCTCCAAACTTGTCAGAGAACTATTTTTGCAAGTCCGCGGGCAGGAACAACTGTCCCGCCCGCGAACGATTCATCAAGGTTTATTCGGTTTCTCCGCCGCGGCGGACCAGCTCCTCTGCCACGGTGTAAAGCATACCCGCGCCTACGGTGAGGATCAGGTCTCCGGGGCTTGCCACCTCGTAGAGCCAGTCGGTGAGGACCTCCAGA
>JAFXCU010000132.1 GCA_017521345.1 Ruminiclostridium sp.
AGGAGACCCTGTTCACCATCAACAAGTTCTTCGAGAACAACCTGAACGTCTCCGAGACCGCCCGCAAGCTCTTCGTCCACCGGAACACCCTGGTGTATCGCCTGGAGAAGATCAAGAAACTCACCGGCCTGGACCTGCGGGAGTTCGACGACGCCATCACCTTCAAGGTGGCCCTCATGGTCAAGAAGTACCTGGTGTCCCGCGGCATCGAATCCTGATCCCCGGCATCCATCGGTGAACGAAACGAAGGAGTGTTACTTTGATTCGTCTGACAGACATCCACAAGCAGTATGAAAACGGCACCCGGGCCCTGAAGGGGGTCAGCCTCCAGATCGACGACGGCGACTTTGTCTTCCTGGTGGGTCCCTCCGGTTCCGGCAAGTCCACCATCATCAAGCTCATCACCGGTGAGGTGGAGCCCACTGCCGGCCGCCTGATGGTCAACGGTTACAACATGAACGACATCAGCCCCAAGCAGATCCCCCTCATGCGGCGGACTCTGGGTGTCGTCTTCCAGGACTTCCGTCTCATTGAGAAGAAGACCGTCAACGAAAACCTGGAGGTGGCCATGCGGGCTGTGGGTGCCACCACCAAGGAGATCCAGCGCCGCATCCCCTACATCCTGGGCCTGGTGGGCCTTACCGGCAAGGGGGATCAGCGCCCCAAGCAGCTTTCCGGCGGTGAGCAGCAGCGTGTGGCCGTGGCCCGTGCCCTGGCCAACAACCCCAGCGTGATCATCGCCGACGAGCCCACCGGCAATCTGGACCCCGCCCGATCCCTGGAGATCATGTCCCTGCTGGAGAAGATCAACGAGATGGGTACCACTGTCCTGGTGGTCACCCACGAGAAAGAGCTGGTCAACCGCTTTGATAAGCGCGTGGTCGCCATTGAGAGCGGCCGGATCATCAGCGATGGCGCAGGAGGGTATTACGGCAATGTTCTCTAATCAGATCTGGTATCATATCAAGGAGGGCTTCCGCAGCATCTTCACCCACGGGCTCATGTCCTTTGCGTCCGTGTGTATGATCGTGGCCTGCCTTCTCATCATGGGCTCCTTCTCCCTGGTGGCTGTCAACATCAACGAGATGCTGGGCCAGCTGGAGGACGAAAACGAATTCCTGGCCTACGTGGACGACAGCCTGGATTCCGGCCAGTCCTTGAGCCTCCAGGCCAAGCTGGCCTCCATTCCCAACGTGGCCTCCGCTACCTACATCAGCAAGGAGGAGGCCCTGAAGAGCTTCCAGGAGGAGCAGGGCAACAACGCTCTCTTCCAGGATATCCCCGCAGACTCCCTCCGGGACCGTTACTCCATCCACGTGGAGGACATTGAGCTTATGGAGCAGACCGTAGCCGAGGTAGAGGCCGTCACCGGCATTGCCGAGACCCGGGCTGCCCTGGAGATCGCCGAAGGCTTTGTCATGCTGCGGAATGTGGCTTCCGCCATTGCCATCATCCTCATCGTGATGCTGGTGCTCATTTCCGTCTTCATCATCGCCAACACCATCAAGCTGGCTACCTTCTCCCGCCGGGAGGAGATCGCCATCATGAAGATGTGCGGCGCCACCAACTGGTTCATCCGTTGGCCCTTCCTGGTGGAAGGTCTGCTGCTGGGTCTTATGGGCGGCCTGGTGGCCTATGTGAGCCAGTGGGGCGTCTACAGCCTCATTGGTAAGGCCATGGCGGAGAGCGGTATCCTGGAGATCATCAACATGATCCCCTTCAACCAGTTGGCTGGTATCGTTCTGCCGGTTTTCGTGGCAGTGAGCCTGGTCATCGGCGGCGGCGGTTCTGCCTTCGCCATCCGCAAGTTCCTGCAGGTATAAGGGAGGGAGCGTATGAGCAGAAAGAAGCGGGATACCCGCCGTATCATGGCCTCTGTCATTGCCATTATCCTGGTCCTGTCCCTGGTCCTGTCTCTGGTGGCAGGCCTGCTGGCGTATTGATTTGTATTTTGGAAGCGGCGGCGCTATCAGCCGCCGCTTCTTTTATATCCCGAATGGGAAGGGAAGAGATCCATGGAAGAAACGAAAAAAACAAGAAAAACCATCCCCCGTTGGAAGGCTGTGCTGGCCTGCGTTCTCTGCCTGATCCTGGGCGGAACTGCTGCCCTGGGAGGCGTTTGGCTTGCCATTGGTCAGGATGGCCGCACCCTGCTCCAGGCTCAGCGGCTCATTGAGGAGAAGTTTGTGGGGGAGTATGACCAGACCGCCCACCGGCAGGCCACCCTGAACACCATGGTGGCCGCCCTGGGAGACCGGTGGTCCTACTACCTGACCCCGGAAGGGTACCAGGCCACCTTGGAGAAGCGGCAGAACAGCTATGTGGGCATTGGCATCACCGTCAGCCGGGAGGACCCGAAGGACCTGGTGATTCTGGCAGTTACCCACGGCGGTCCGGCAGAGGAGGCCGGTGTCCTGGCGGGAGATGTGATCCTGGCGGTGGACGGGACCCCCTTGACCCCGGAGAACCGGGAGGAACGGATCGCTGCCATTAAGGGCCAGGAGGGTACTACCGTTACCCTGGAACTTCGCCGGACCGATGACAGCCAGGTCACCCTGGAAGTGGAGCGGCGGACCATCCAGGAGATCTCCGCCGACTGGGTCATGACCCCGGATGGCGTGGGCCTGCTGACCATTTACAATTTTTACAGCGGTACTGCCGATCTGGTGACCCAAGGGGTGGAGGAACTCCTGGACCAGGGGGCCCAGGCCCTCGTCCTGGACGTGCGCTACAACCCCGGGGGCTATGTGTCCGAGCTGGTGGATATCCTGGACCTCCTCCTGCCGGAGGGGGACATCTTCATCAGCCGGACGGCAGACGGGAAGGAGACCGTCTACACTTCAGACGAGAGCTATGTGGACCTGCCCATGGCCGTTCTGGTGAATGAGGAGAGTTTCAGTGCTGCCGAGTTCCTGGCTGCCCAGCTGCGGGAGGCCAACGGGGCCCTGGTGGTGGGCACCCAGACCACAGGGAAGGGGTACTCCCAGATGCTCTATGAGCTGGCTGACGGGTCTGCCATGGGCCTGTCCACCGCCCGGTACT
>JAFXCU010000133.1 GCA_017521345.1 Ruminiclostridium sp.
CCTTCAGGGCAACCTTCTGCCGCAGGGAGACCACACCGGTAACGCCGTTTTTGAAGCGGAAGGGGGTGTGCAGGATGCTCTCAGGGTGGATGCCGCCCAGCTTGCCGAAGGAGAGATAGCCGTCCTTGTCGATGTGGGTCACGATGATACCGATGGAGTCCATGTGAGCGGCAAACATGACCTTGGGGCCCCTCCCCTTTTTATGTACGATCAGGTTGCCCATGGTGTCGATCCGGCATTCGTCTGCATAGGGCTCTGCCAGACTTTTGATCGTTGCGGCGATCTGCCGCTCATCCCCTGCCGGGCCATGGCAGGCGTTCAGCTTTTGAATCACAGACAAATAGTCCATATGAGATCCTCCTCATTCCATGGTGGATACGGCCTGCAGGAAGAGCCGTGCCAGGGTCAGGATATTATTGCAATCCTCCAGAGAAGCCACGCTGGAGGGGGTGTGCAGGTAACGGACCGCAGCGGAAATGGCAGCCACACGGACACCTTCCTTGCTGCGCTGGATGGCACCGGCGTCGGTGCCGCCGGAGATATACTCCTTGGTCTGCCAGGGGATTTGATTCCCTTCCGCCAGGGAGCGGAGCAGCTCAAAGAGTGCCCGGTCGTAGACGGTACTGCCGTCCATGAAGGGGATGACAGGACCCTTGCCAGGGCCGCAGACCTTCTGACGGTCAGGCATATCAGGAAGATTGGCAGCGGTGGTTCCCTCCAGGACCAGGGCAATGTCAGGCGTTACGGAGAAGGCAGCCCCAAAGGCCCCACGGGTGCCCACCTCTTCCTGAACAGTGAACACAAAGGTCACGTCCATGGGCAGGTCTTCCTTCAGAAGCTCCACCATGACAGCACAGCCGATACGGTCGTCAATGGCTTTGGCTTTGATAAGACCATGGCCGAACTCCACGATATCGGAATCGAACACGGCCACATCACCGGGAGAAACGTACTGTCTGGCATCTTCACCGTCTTTGGCACCGATGTCAATGTAAAAGTCCTTCAGCTTGGGGACCTTCTTTTCCTCCTCGGCACTGGTCAGGTGATAGGCCTTGAGACCGATCACGCCTGGGATCTCCTTCTCCCCTACCAATACCCGTTTTCCGATGAGCACACGGCGGTCAATGCCGCCTACGCTGGCAAACTTCAGGTAGCCGTCATCGGTGATGGTGTGCACCATCAAGCCCACCTCGTCCATGTGGGCGGCCAGCATGAGCTTTTGGGCGCCGGGCACAGCACCCTTCTTTTCCACGATCAGGTTCCCCATGGAGTCCACACGGATCTTGTCTGCATAAGGGGACACCCGCTCCCGGATATAGTTCCGGACTGCATCCTCGTGGCTGGAAACACCGGGAAGGGCGCAGAGTTCTTTTAAGGTTTCAATCAGCAAGGAACTCCCCTCCTTCCTTGGCAAGGTCTTTCACAAAAGCCGCCAGCAGGGATGCCGTGGCCTCCAGATCTGCCAGATTTAGGGTCTCTACGGGGCTGTGCATATATTTCAGGGGTAAGGATACCACCGCCGTGGGGATGCCCTCACGGGCGGTCTGAACGCCCCAGGCGTTGGTTCCGGTGTGGCCGGTCATGACCTCAGGCAGCCAGGGAATCTCGTTCTCCTCTGCCTTTCTGATGAGACGGTCGCTCATCCAGCGGGTGATGTTTGGGCCAATGCCGATGACGGTACCTTTTCCTGCCGGGAAGGTCTCATCCTTGGGACCGTCAGGAGTCCGGGCGTGGGTCACATCCACGGCGATGAAACAGTCCGGCTGGATACCGAAGGCTCCAACCAGGGCACCGCCGCCGTTGGTCTCCTCCCGACTGCTGCCCATGATCCACAGGTCTACATCCAGCTCTTCGTCTTTTAAGAGCTCCACAGCCCGCAGGAGGGTCACAAATCCGGCTCGGTCGTCCAGGGCCTTACCGCTGACCACGTCGTTCAGGTGGCTCTGGAATGTCCCACGGGGAACAGCAAAGGTACCGACCAGCTTCTCCCCTTCCTCCTGGGTCAGACCTGCGTCAATATACAGTTCGTCCAGTGGGATGCTCTTGTTGGCATCTCCCGGCTTCTGAACATGAGGGGGCAAAACGGCCACCAGACCAAAGATAGGAGGTTCGGCGAGGATGGTGACTTCCCGGTTGGGGAGCATCCGGGGATCGATGCCACCCACAGAGCGGAACCGCAGGAATCCATCCTCTGCACCGGTGATGAGCAGGCCCACTTCATCCAGGTGGGCATCCAGCACGACCTTTTTCGCATTAGGTTTTCCACAGAGACGAACAGAAACCAAATTACCAAATCGGTCAATTCTACAGGAATCCATACCAAAAGAGGGCTCGAACCATTCCTGTGCCAATTCTGCAACCAGCCGCTCTCGTCCGGAAGGACTGGAAGCCCCAGACAATGCAGACAGACATGCTTTGATATCCATAGGCCTGTTCCTCAGTTCAGTTCGTTGACGATGGCCTTGAAGATCTGGCCACGCTGGGCGAAGTTCTTGAAGTGGTCAAAGGAGGCGCAGGCGGGAGACAGGATCACGATATCCCCTTCTTCTGCTGCTTGGTATGCGGCATAAACGGCAGCCTTGAAATCATCCTCCCGGATGATGGCGGGCTTCCCATCCTGATAGCCCTCACATTCCACCACAGCCTGATAGATCTTGTCGGCGGTGTGGCCGGTGAGGACCAGGGTTTTGACCCGGTCCTGGACCTCCTTGCCCAGAATGTCGAAGGGGATCTTCTTGTCATAGCCGCCGGCAATGAGGATGACCTTCTGCTTGAAGGACCGCAGACCGGCAATGGTGCGGGTGGGGCTGGAGGCGATGGAGTCGTTGTAGAATCGGATACCATTCAGAGTACGGCACAGCTCGATGCGGTGCTCTACCCCGGGGAAGTTCTCAGCGGTGTGAAGGATAACATCGTCAGAAACCATGCCCTGGACCGCAGCAATGGCAGCCAGATAGTTTTCTACGTTGTGCAGGCCGGGGATCAGGATGCGCTCGGGATCGAAGAGTTCCCGCTTCTCGCCATTCTGCGCTACAATGATTCGGTCATTTTCCACATACACGCCGTTGTCCAGCGCCTCCCGGCGGCTGAACTGCAGAACCTTACCGGGGGCACGGGCGGCCATCTCGTTGGTCAGCTCATTGTCCCGGTTGAAGACGGCAATGCCCTCTTTGCCCTGGTGGGAGAAGATGTTCTCCTTGGCCAGAGCGTACTCCTCCATGGACTTGTGGATGTCCAGATGGTTGGGGGACAGGTTGGTGAAGACCGCAATGTCAGGGCTGGAGGAAATGGTCATCAGCTGGAAGGAGGACAGCTCCAGAACGGCCACGTCGGTCTCCTTCATCTCCCCGGCCTCAGACAGGAGGGGCTTACCGATGTTGCCGCCCAGATGGACGGTGTAACCGGCATTTTTCAGCATCTCAGAAATCAAAGTGGTGGTGGTGGTCTTGCCGTCGCTGCCGGTGACCGCAATGATCTTGCAGGGGCAGACCTCAAAGAAGACTTCCATCTCAGAGGTCAGGACACTCCCCTTCTCCATCGCGGCCAGGAAGGGCGGGATATCGGGCCGGATACCGGGAGAACGGAAGATGATGTCCTGGTCCAGGTTATCCAGATAGGTCTCACCCAGGCAGAGGGTTGCCCCAAGACCTTCCAGTTCCTCGGCCAGGGGACCAAAATTCTCTCTGGGTGCCTTGTCGCAGGCAGTCACATCGATGCCTGCTCCCAGCAGGGTCTTGATGAGAGGGGTGTTGGAGACACCGATGCCAATGACGGCCACTCGCTTGCCTTTGATGGAGTCCAGATATGCTTGCAGTGTAATAGCCATGTGCTCTTCCTCCTATTGATGAATGCGCAAAACTGCGCAGAATACACAAGTATAACTTAACACTTTATTATACGATGAAACCCGAAGGATTTCAAGGAGAACAAAAGAGACTCTGTATTGCATTGTTTTCAATTTTATGGTATCTTGTTAACATAAATCATAATATCACAGTAGGAAAGGACGATCCTATGGCATTACAGGAATCTGGCCAGATGTATCTTGAGAGCATTCTGGTTCTGTCTAAAACCGGCAAAGCTGTGCGTTCGATCGACGTGAGTGAATATATGGGATTCTCCAAACCCAGTGTCAGCCGAGCCATCGGTCTGCTCAAGACCGGCGGATATATTACCGTGACCAAAGAGGGGCACCTCCACCTGACCGAGGAAGGCCGCTATGTGGCGGAAAGCATCTATGAGAAGCACACTTTCCTCACTAAGTTCCTGGTGAGTCTGGGCGTCAGCGAAGAGACCGCCTCAGAAGATGCCTGCAAAATGGAACATATCATCAGCGACGAATCCTTTGCCGCCCTGAGAAAGCACGCCGGTTTTTGATCGATTGATCCTAATACAGCAAAAAATCCTCCCTGATCGCTCAGGGAGGATTTTTATATGCTTGATTCGATTACAGGTCGTAATACAGCTTGAACTCTGCGGGGGTGGGGATGCGGTTGAGCTCTTCCAGCTCAGCACGCTTCTTCTTCAGCCAGATCTGGATCAGTCTCTCGGGGAAGACGCCGCCGCGGGTCAGGTACTCGTGGTCCCACTCCAGAGCGTCAAGGGCTTCACCCAGGGACTTGGGCAGACCATCGATTTTTGCCTGCTCATCTTCGGACAGGTCATACAGGTTAAAGTCGTAGGGACCCCAGCCTCTTTCCTTGGGATCGATCTTCTTGGCGATGCCGTCCAGGCCGGCCATCAGGATAGCGGCGAAGGCATAGTAGGGGTTGCAGGTTGCGTCGGGGTTACGCAGCTCGAAACGCTTGTTCTTGGGTGCCTTGGCGTATGCGGGGATACGGACCACAGCGCTGCGGTTTGCCATAGCATAGCCGATGGTAACAGGAGCCTCATAGCCGGGGACCAGACGCTTGTAAGAGTTGGTGGAGGGGTTGGTGATGGCGCACAGGGAAGCTGCGTGCTCCAGCATGCCGCCGATGAACCACAGGGCCACATCGCTCAGCTGAGCATAGCCGTCCTCGTCGTAGAACACGGGCTGGCCATCCTTGAACAGGTGCATGTGGACATGCATACCACTGCCAGCTTCACCAGCCACGGGCTTGGGCATGAAGGTAGCAGTGCGGCCTTCGGCAGCAGCTGCGTTCTTGATGATGTACTTGGCGACCATGGTGTTGTCTGCCATCTGGGTCATTTCGCCCAGCTCGACCTCGATCTCCAGCTGGCCGCAGCCGCCCACTTCGGTGTGGTGATACTTCACAGCAACGCCCCAATCTTCCATCATCAGGACAATGCGGTTGCGCAGGTCCTGGTTCACGTCCAGGGGCAGGCTGGTGTGGTAACCGGCCTTGTGGCGGACCTGGAAGCCATTGTTTCCGTTGGACCACTCAGCCTGGCAGGCCTCGATCTCGTAGCCGGAGCTCTGGGGATCATTGGAGAAAGCCACGTCATCAAAGACATAGAATTCGTACTCGGGGCCGACGATCATTTCGTCTGCCACGCCGGTCTCCTTCATGTACTCAATGGCGCGCTTTGCCACGTTGCGGGGGTACTGGTCAAAGGGACGGTTGATGGGACGGTCGATGATCATGACGTCGCCGATCATGGTCAGGGTAGGAACTTCAGCGAAGGGGTCGATGGTGGCAGAGTCCAGGTCAGGAATAAAGACCATGTCACTGTTCTCGACGGGGGCATAGCCATAGTTGGAGCCGTCAAAGCCAATGCCGTAGACCATGGTGTCCTCATTCAGGCGGCCCACAGGGATACTCAGGTGACGCCATCTGCCGTCGATGTCGGTCATCTTAAAGTCGATGATCTTGATTTCTTTTTCTTCGCACAGACGTAACACGTCCTGCAGTGTTCTTTTCATGCTGGTTCCTCCTTTGAAATAAAGGGATGACATACCGCTCTATGTCGTCCAATTGCTCACTTATCCACTCTTCAAGATAACCATTATTTTCTCACTTGTCAATATCATTTCGAACACTTTTGGTGAGAATATGCAGAAAAAATCTCAGGAAGGAGCATGATTATGCGAATTACCGAGTCTCTGGGCGTGTCAGGGGAAGGGTCACCCGGAAGGATACCCTCTGGTCGGTGCTCTCTGCCCGGATGGTACCACTGTGAAGTTCCACGATCTCCTTGGCGATGGCAAGACCCAGACCGGCTCCGCCGGAGGAACTGGAGCGGGCGGTGTCCAGGCGATAGAACTGTTCGAAGATGCGGTCCAGCTTATCTTGGGGGATGGTCTGTCCCTGGTTTTCCACGCAGACCTCCACCTGGGTCAGGCCGGTTACCAGGGAAACACGGATACAGGACTTGGGATAGCTGTAGTTTACCGCATTCCGCAGAAGATTATCAAAGAGACGTTGTATCTTGTCGGAATCACAGGAGAGCACCACATCGTGGGCCAGGGCCAGATCCCAGGTCAGCTCTTTTTCCCGCATGACCGGCTGGAATTCATAAGTCACCTGTTCCAGGAGTCGGGTCAGGTTGACCGACTCCTCCTGAAGGGTCATCTGACTGAGGCTGAATCGGGTGATCTCAAAAAACTCGTTGATGAGGGTCTCCAGCCGTTCTGCTTTGTCCAGGGCAATGCCGGTGTATTTGGCCCGCATATCCGGGGACAGCTGGGGCTCATCCCGGAGAAGGGTGAGGTAGCCGATGACACTGGTAAGAGGGGTTTTCAGGTCATGGGCCAGGTAGACGATGAGGTCATTCTTCCTTTGCTCGGCTTCCCGCTCGTAGAGGGCGCTGCGGAGGGCACCCTCCCGCACCATGTTCAGCTCATCCTGGACTCCTTCCAGGGGTATGGAGAGATGGATGGGAGTCTCGTCCGGGTGGGCCAGCTGCTCTGCAGCCTCAATGACTTCATCCAGGTATTCCAGGGGTTTGGAGATGGAACGATAGGCCAGAAGGAACATACCGATGATAATGAGAGTGGTGCCCCAGATGGCCACCGTGTCCTGCATGGCCTTCAGGAACCGATAGAGAGGGTCATAGGCCTCCCAAATAAAGAGCCGGCAGATGACCCAACCCAGGAAGAATAACAGGGCGAGGCCGGCGATCATACCCAAAACACTCAGGATATACTGCATGAGGATCTGCTTGGACAGCCGGCTGTGACGCCGCCTGATGGGCGTCCGATTACCTTTTCGTTTACTCAATGGTGTAACCAACCCCCCATACGGTTTTAATGAACTTCGGTTTTCTGCTGGGCTCCTTCATCTTCTCCCGCAGGCGGGCGATATGGGCCATGACGGTGTTGTTGCTGTCCATGTACTTTTCCTTCCAGACGGCCTCGAAAAGCTCTTCGGAGGAAACCACCTTGCCCCGGTTTTCACACAGATACCATAAAATATTAAACTCAATGGGGGTTAGAGTCAGTTCCATGCCGTTAAGGGTGCACTGGTGGCTGTCCTGGCAGATAAAGAGCCCCCGGAAGTCATGTTCGTTCCGCTCCTTGGTGTCCTGGGTGTTGTACCTGGTGTAGCGGCGCAGCTGGGTCTTTACCCGGGCTACCAGTTCCAGGGGGCTGAAGGGCTTGGTAATATAATCATCTGCCCCCAAAGTCAGGCCCATGATCTTGTCGGTGTCATCCACCTTGGCACTGAGCATCAGGATGGGGAAAAAGTAGTCCTGCCGGATCTGTTGGCATAAGGTAAACCCATCCATATCAGGAAGCATGACATCCAAAATGGCCAGGCTTAGAGGATGCTCACGGATGATCTTCAGGGCGTCAGTTCCATTGTATGCTTTGAACACGGGATAGCCTTCGTTTTTCAGGTAGACCTCTACCAGATCGGCGATTTCCCGCTCGTCATCTACCACGAGGATACTGTGTTTCATAGAATCACACTTTCTGTCTATATTTAAAAGTATTGTAACACAAGTTTTTTAACGAATCGTTTTGAAAATCATACAAAATTATTACATTTTCGGTTTTCCTCCCCTCCTCCCTGTTTTCCGATGCAAAAAAACTCATTGACGAGGGGCTGTTCAGAGGATATAATATTATGGAAACTTTCTCAGAGAGGGAAAGTACATAGGGAGACGTATCGAAGTGGTCATAACGGGGCTGACTCGAAATCAGTTAGGGAGAAATCCCACGTGGGTTCGAATCCCACCGTCTCCGCCATCAGCGCTCGGATCAAATGTGATCCGGGCGCTTCTACCATTCCGGGAGGATTTATACAATGTCAAAAAAGAAACTTGGGCTGATCCTCGGCGGCATCCTGTTGCTTTTGGCCGTTCTTTGCGCGATTTACCTTTCCACAGGCTCTTATTCCCCCAATGAGGATGCTTTGGCAGCCCTGGCTCCCACAGGAGATATTACTATTGTAGAATCAGACGATGGAAGTCTGGCGTTTGTTCCATCTGATCCCAAAGCTGGGTTGATTTTTTATCCTGGGGGCAAAGTGGAGTACGAGGCATACGCTCCTCTGATGACAGCTTTTGCTCAGGAAGACATTTTGTGTGTCCTGCTCTCCATGCCCTTCGATCTGGCCGTGTTTGAAAGCGGCGCCGCAGACGGGGTTCAGGACCGGTATCCGGAAATCGAAACGTGGTATCTGGCCGGTCATTCCCTGGGGGGCGCTATGGCTGCCGGTTATGCCGCTGACCACGTCAGCGACTACGAAGGGCTTTTCCTGCTGGCGGCCTACTCCACCCAGGACCTGACGGACAGCGGGCTGGAGGTGGTCTCCCTCTATGGCTCGGAGGACCTGGTTCTGAATATGGAAAAATATGAGGAATATCGGCCTAACCTGCCGGAGAACACCCTGGAATACGTTCTGGAAGGTGGATGTCACGCCTACTTCGGCAGCTATGGCCCCCAAGACGGAGATGGGATCCCTACCATCACCAATGAAGAGCAGATCCAAATCACCGTGGCCCAGTGCCTGGCGGTCATGGACCAGAGATAAAGGAGAAACCCAATGAAGATACTTGTTCTTAACGGAAGCCCCAAAGGAAAGTATAGTGTGACATTACAGACCATTCGCTATCTGCAGGTCAAATTTCCGGAGCACTCCTTCGGCGTCATCCATGCTGCCCAGAAGATTCGGAGCTTGGAACAGGATCTCTCCCCTGTTTTGGAACGTATCCGGCAGGCAGACCTGATTCTGTTTTCCTACCCCATTTACACCTTCCTGGCTCCCAGCCAGCTCCACAAGCTCATCCGACTGTTAAAGGAGAGCGGCGTGGACTTTTCCGGAAAGTATGTTACCCAGCTGACCACCTCCAAACACTTTTACGACATGACTGCCCATCGGTATATCCTGGAAAACTGCCAGGACATGAGAATGAAGGTCATTCAGGGCCTTTCCGCCGACATGGACGACCTGCTCAGCGAAAAGGGCCAGAAAGAAGCTGAGGACTTTCTGCGCTATGTCTGCTGGTCTGTGGAGCATGACCAGTATGAACCCCTCCCCTCTTCCTTCTTCCCTGTTCCCTCTCAGTTAGCCTCAGTTCCTGAGGAAAACCAGCAGAAAAAAGCTGGCGAAGTGGTCATTGTAGCTGACTGCCGGGAGGTGGATACCAAGCTTCAAGGGATGATCCGGCGGTTCCGGGCAGTCTGTCCCCACAAGACCCGGGTGGTCAACCTCCGTGACTTCCCCTTCCAGGGCGGCTGTCTGGGCTGTATGCAGTGTGGATCCACCGGAAAATGCGTCTACAAGGATGGCTTTGAGGACTTCCTCCGAGGAGAGATCCAGTCTGCACAAGCTACGGTCTATGCCTTTTCCATCCAGGACCACTCCATGGGTCCCCTGTTCAAATGTTATGACGACCGGCAGTTCTGCAACGGTCACCGGACGGTCACCATGGGAACCCCGGTCGGTTATCTGGTCAGCGGCCCTTACAGCCGGGAGCAGAACCTGAAAACGGTCATTGAAGCCCGCGCCCAGGTGGGCGGCAACTTCCTGGCCGGTGTGGCCACAGACGAAGCAGATACAGACGGTGCCATTGACCGGATGGCCGCTCGTCTGTCTTACGGCCTGGAGCATCACTACGCACCGCCCTCTAATTTCTATGGGGTGGGCGGCATGAAGATCTTCCGGGACCTCATCTGGCTCATGCAAGGCTTTATGAAGGCTGACCACAAGTTCTATAAGGAACATGGGCAGTACGACTTCCCTCAGAAGAAGCTGGGCACCATGCTGGCTATGTATGCCGTGGGCGGCCTGATGGCCTCTCCTGCGGCAAAGGGAAAGGGTGCCAAACAGATGCGGGACGGTATGCTGGCACCCTACCGAAAAGTCTTGGTTAAAGCACAAAAAGAGAAAGCATAAAACGCTGCCGCCGTATCAGTTCGTTGATACGGCGGCAGTTTTCATTGTTTCCTATTCAACTTTGAATATGTACTCTACATCCCCATACCAGCTGCGGAAAGTCTGCTTCTCCCAGATAGCCCGGACAGTCACAATGGCAGAGGCGTCTTCCTCCGGCATGATAAATCCTTGGTCGCATAACTCGGCCTCTGTCATCACGGCTTCCATGCCGTCCAGCCAGACCTCTTCTTTCCAGTAGGCAACCGAATACGCATCCGGAGTCGTATCCCACATTAGAGTGATCAGACCATCCCGGGGGAAAGTCAGGGTTGGATAGCTATC
>JAFXCU010000134.1 GCA_017521345.1 Ruminiclostridium sp.
GATCCTGGCATTCATCAAAGATCTGGCGGCCTATGAAAAAATGTCCGACGAAGTCATCGCCACCGAGGACCTCCTGCGGGAGTGGATCTTTGAAAAGAAAAAAGCAGAGGTCATCTTTGCCCTGGAGGGTGAGGCAGAGGTGGGCTTTGCCCTGTTCTTCCACAACTTCTCCACCTTCCTGGGCCGCAGCGGCCTCTACCTGGAGGACCTCTTCGTCAAGCCCGAATACCGGGGCAAGGGCTACGGCAAGGGCCTGCTGAAGCAGCTGGCCCGGATCGCCCTGGAGCGGGGCTGCGGACGGATGGAGTGGTGGTGCCTGGACTGGAACCAGCCCAGCATCGACTTCTACCGTTCCCTGGATGCCGAGCCCATGTCCGACTGGACCACCTATCGTCTGGCCGGGGACACCCTGCGGAAGATGGCAGAGTGACCATGCACAGCAGACCCAGACCGGAGATCTCCTCCGCCTCCCTCCACATCATGGCCATGGCCTTCATGCTGTGCGACCACCTGTGGGGAACCATTGTACCCGGCAACGACTGGCTCACCTGCATCGGCCGTCTGGCCTTCCCCATCTTCGCCTTCCTCCTGGTGGAGGGGTACTTCCATACCTCGGACCTGAAGAGCTACGCTCGCAGGCTGTTCCTCTTCGCCCTGCTGTCCGAGCTCCCCTTCAACCTGGCCATGGGCAGCAGCCTCTTCTACCCCATCCACCAGAACGTCCTCTGGACCTTCCTCATGGCCCTGGGATTCCTCCACTGGAACGAAAAGGCCAAACGCAGCGGAAGACTGTGGAAGCGGATCACCGTGGGTATCCTGTCGGTGGTCCTGGGCTATCTGGCAGGACTTCTGACCATGGCCGACTTCTATCAGGCGGGCATCCTTACCGTTCTGGTCTTCTACTTCTTCCGGGGAACTGCCTGGTGGCAGCGGGCCGGACAGCTTCTTTGCCTGTGGTATCTCAACGTGGAAATGCTCAGCGGCTTTGCCTATGAGCTCCAGCTGTTTGGCGAGACCTTCTTCCTGACCCGTCAGGGTCTGGCCCTGCTGGCCCTGGTCCCCATCTGGCTCTACCGGGGCAGACAGGGCCACCACAGCAAGGGGTTCCGATATTTCTGCTATGCCTTTTATCCGGCCCATCTGCTGATCCTGGGCCTGCTGAAAGTCCTGTGATTTCTTTGACAAGGGAGGAAACCCATGTTTGACTTTAAGAACAAAGTGGCCGTGGTCACCGGGGGTGCCCGTGGCATCGGCAAGATCATCTGCCAGGAGTTCCGCAGAGCTGGGGCAGAGGTCTGCACCATCGACCTGCTGGACAATGACGGTTTCGTGGGAGACCTGGCCAGCAAAACCGACCTGGAGGCCTTTGCGGACCAGGTCATCCGCCAGCACGGCCGGGTGGATTTTCTCATCCACAACGCCGCCCCCGAAATGCACGGCATCACCCAGGGCAGCTATGAGGACTTCGAGTACGCCCTCAAGGTGGGCGTCACCGCCCCCTTCTACCTGACCAAGCTATTCATGCCCTACTTCGGGGAGGGGGCCTCCATCGTGAACATCTCCTCCTCCCGGGCCCACATGAGCCAGCCGGAAACCGAGAGCTACACCGCCGCCAAGGGCGGCATCTCCGCCCTGACCCACGCCCTGGCCATGAGCCTGGCCGGGAAGGTCCGGGTGAACGCCATCTCCCCCGGCTGGATCGACACGGCCTTCATCGTCTACGATGGCCCCGACGCCTCCCAGCACCCGGCTGGCCGGGTGGGCCACCCCCTGGACATCGCCAACATGGTCCTCTACCTGTGCTCGGACCAGGCCGGATTCATCACCGGCCAGGACATCTGCATCGATGGCGGCATGACCAAACAAATGATCTACCACGCCGACCACGGCTGGTATCTGGACAAAGCCTAATCTGTCAGCAAAAATCAATACCACGGTATTGATTTTTGTTTTTTCCGGGTGTATTCTTTTCCTGAGAGGTGATCCTATGACGTCCTTCCACTCCAATTTCGCCCTGATCAAGCGGCTCAACACCCTGATCGAGCACCATGTCAACCAGGCCATCCGGGACACAGGCCTGACCATGTCCCAGGGGGCCCTGATGTTCCGGCTCATGAGCACCCCGGAAGGGGTCCTGACCCTGAAGCAGGCCGAGCAGATCATGAAGCTCTCCCAGCCTGTCACCGCCGGGATCGTCAAGCGGCTGGAAGAAAAGGGCTATGTGGAGAGCTTCGGCAGCGAGAAGGACAAGCGGATCAAGCTGATCCGTGCAACGGACCTGGGCAGAGAACATCTGCTGGAGGCACAGAAGATCATGACCGACCTGGAGCAGGAGATCTTCTGCGTTTTATCCCCGGACGA
The DNA here is from genome assembly GCA_017521345.1 of Ruminiclostridium sp. The sequence continues at coordinate 2,362 of JAFXCU010000134.1, forward strand.
GATCCAGCACCTGGAGGCATCTCTCCTGAAGATCAAAGATACCATGGAAGACAAATGGAGGGATCAACATGAAACTGACTGAACAGCTCAAACTGGAGATGGAGCCCATCGGCATCTTTTTCGGCAACACCACCGCCCAATGCGACCTGGTGCCCACCCCGGAGACCCGCAACTGCGTGGTCCCCTTCCTCATGGCCGCCGGTAAGGGCAAGACGGTGGCCATGGACGAGGCCAGCTGCAACTGCCCCGGGGGCGGCGTAGGCTGCTGCTTCGGGGACGGCTTCACCCGGGGCAACCCCAACATCCACATCATGCTCTCCCAGGGCATGGGAGACAAGGCCCCACCCCAGATGCCCATCCACATGAAGGACGGGGAGCGGTTCTACTGCACCCCCGAGCTGGCCATGAAGTGGCGGCAGGATATGCCCTTCTCGGACAAGGGCTACCCCCGCATCGTCTTTGCCCCCCTGAGTAAGTGGGCAGATATTGGTACCCCCGACCTGGTGTATGTCTTTGCCAACCCCGACCAGCTCTCCGCCCTGGTGATCCTCCTGGGTTCCCACAACGGACGAGCCCTGAACACCCTGGCTCCCTTCGGGGCGGCCTGCCAGTCCATCGTCTTTGCCGCCGAGCAGATGGACAAGGATGACCCCATGGCCATCATGGGCCTCTTTGACATCTCCCAGCGTCGGCCTGCCCTGAAAAACCTTCTGTCCCTGACCATGCCCTACCCCCTGTGGGAGAATATCAACCAGGACCTGGACAAGAGCTGCCTCACCACCCATTCCTGGAAGGAGATCGAACCCCGCCTGTGACCCCTTCCCAGCACAAGCAAAGCCAGCCGCAAAAGCGGCTGGCTTTTTTTACTTCACAAACATTTAACCTTCTCTTGGTCGAAGATTTAACACAAATTGGAATATACTGGAAACAAAGAGAACAAGAGAAGGAGGTCGTATGACATGGATTCCATGCTGGCCTTTTGGTCCCAAATGACAGCAAACCCGTTACTGTTTCTGGCCGTGACCCTGACCCTCGGCGTCATCCTGGTCAATGGCTGGACAGATGCCCCCAACGCCATCGCCACCTGCGTGGCGACCCGGTGCATCTCTCCCCGGGCGGCCATTCTGATGGCGGCCGTGTTCAATTTCCTGGGCGTCTTCCTGATGACCCTCCTGAGTGCAAAGGTGGCTGAGACCATCACCAAGATGGTGGACTTCGGCTCCGACCCCGACCTGGCCATCATCGCCCTGAGTGCCGCCCTCTTCGCCATCGTCCTCTGGGCCACCCTGGCCTGGGTCTTCGGCATCCCCACCAGCGAGAGCCACGCCCTCATCGCAGGCCTCACCGGCAGTGCCATCGCCCTGCATAACAGCCTGGCCGGCGTCAACGGCGGCGAGTGGGTGAAGGTCCTCTACGGCATCGTCATCTCCATCGTGCTGGGCTTCGGCTTTGGCTGGCTGGTCTGCAAGGGGGTGACCGTCCTGTTCCGAAACGCAGACCGACCCAAGACCGAACCCTTCTTCCGGGGCGCCCAGGTGGCCGGTGCGGCTTACATGGCCTTCATGCACGGCGCCCAGGACGGCCAGAAGTTCATGGGCGTCATCCTTCTGTGCGTCTACATGTCTCAGGGACAGGCCCTGCCGGACGGCATAGAGATCCCCCTCTGGCTCATGGTCCTCTGCTCCGTGGTCATGGCAGCAGGCACTACCATGGGCGGCAAGAAGATCATCAAGTCCGTGGGCATGGACATGGTCAAGCTGGAAAAGTATCAGGGCTTCTCGGCCGATGTGGCCGCCGCCTCTGCCCTGCTGTTCTGCTCGGTGTGCAGCCTGCCCGTCTCCACCACCCACGCAAAGACCATTTCCATCATGGGCGTGGGGGCTGTCAAGCGGATCTCCGCCATCAACTTCGGCGTGGTAAAGGAGATGGTCCTCACCTGGATCCTGACCTTCCCCGGCTGCGGTCTGGTGGGTTTCCTGATGACCAAACTATTTATGATGCTCTTCACCTGAACCATATATCATCTGACAGAAAGGAAGAACGACCATGGCAAAAGGCGATAAGTTCTATTACGATACCCTGCTGGCAAGCGCTGTCTGTTCCAGAGAGGCTGCCAATTACCTTGTGACCTGCCTGGAAAACTATGACACCGCCCAGCTCCAGGCCATGCTGAACCACATGCACGAGATCGAGCACAAGGCAGACACCAAGAAGCATGACATGGACGCCAAGCTGGCCAAGGCCTTCGTCACCCCCATCGAGCGGGAGGACCTGGCCCAGCTGAGCTACGACCTGGACGAAGTCACCGACAAGATCGAAGAGGTCCTCCAGAAGCTCTACATGTACAACATCCATACCGTCCGGCCCAACGCCATCCTCTTTGCCAAGAAGGCTGTGGAAACCTGCAGCTTACTCTGCGACATCATGGCGGAGTTTGAGCACTTCAAGAAATCCAAGAAGCTCAAGGAGCTCATCCGGGACCTGAATGACATCGAGGAGGACTGCGACATCCTCTACCTCACCTTCATGCGGGAGCTGATGGTCTCCTCCGCCGATGTGATGGAGAAGCTGGCCTGGCATGAGATCTACGACTGCCTGGAGGCCTGCGTGGACGCCTGCGAGCACGTGAGCGAATGCGTGGACACCGTCATCATGAAAAACACCTAACCAAAGCAGCCAGAGGCATCTGCCTCTGGCTGCTCTCTGTTCAGGATTTGATTCGGGCCGACCAGGCCAGGAACAGCAGGCCGGAAACCAGAGCCGCTGCGTAGGGCAGGTGGGCAAGCCCCACTCCGCCGAACAGGGCCCCGATGACCGACAGGAGCATGGGGGTCAGGAACTGGGCACAGTACAGACCCATGGAGATCATGGGCATCACGGTGGTGGCCGCCTCTACACCGGCCTTTCGGGCGCCGGAGGAAATGATGAAGGGGATGCCCATGCCGTTGGCAAAGCCGATCAGGGCAGAGCCGCCAATGACCCAGGCCCAGCCGTCTCCCAGAAGCAGAAGCCCATAGCCGCAGATGAACAGCACAGGGGCCAGGAAGCGGGTCTTCCGTCCCAGGGCCATCTTTACCATCACAAAGCCCAGGCCGCCCAGGAAGGCTGCAAAGTCCATACCCGCCATGATGACGGCAATGC
>JAFXCU010000135.1 GCA_017521345.1 Ruminiclostridium sp.
GCTCACGGGAGGAGCCGCAGCCGAAGTTGAAGCCGCCCACCATCACGTCGCCGGACTTGACCACGTTGACGAAGTTGGTGTCGATGTCCTCCATGCAGTGGGTGGCCAGTTCCTTCTTGTCGGCGATGTTCAGGTAACGTGCGGGGATGATAACGTCGGTGTCCACGTTATCGCCATACTTATGTACAAAACCTTTTGCGTTCATGATTGGTTATCCTCCATTCAGAGGCTATGAAAAGCCTCGCAGAGTTTCGCCGACCGCAGTCGGCGAAAGCTAATCTAGTCGGTTTTTTGCACGGACATGCGCCGGGCAAAAAACACTTCTCACGAAGAGAACGTGCGATTGGGGCTGTGCCCCAATCGTGCGCTGAACGGAGTGCAGCCCTTCACAGTTGGAATGAGCCCACTCTCTATAGGCAGCTTGCCTCCCCCGTTCACAATGGTCACGAGCGAAGGTCAAGTTACTTGCTCATTCCAAATGTCAAACTTCCCGGGGATCGGCGATCTTGCCAGCGATAGCAGAAGCGGCTGCAACAGCAGGGCTTGCGAGATAAATCTCAGAGGTGATGCCGCCCATACGGCCCACGAAGTTGCGGTTGGTGGTGGCCACGCACTTTTCGCCGTTGGCCATAACGCCCATGTGGCCGCCCAGGCAGGGGCCGCAGGTGGGGGTGGAGACGGCGCAGCCGGACTGGATGAAGGTGGTCATGTAGCCCAGGTCGATGCAGTCCTGGAAGACCTGCTGGGTGGCGGGGATGACGATGCAGCGAACGTGATCGGCAACCTTCTTGCCCTTGAGGATCTCAGCGGCGATGGCCATGTCCTCCAGACGGCCGTTGGTGCAGGAGCCGATGATGACCTGGTCGATGGTGATGTCCTCCACCTGGGAGATGGGACGGGCGTTCTCGGGCAGGTGGGGGTAGGAGACGGTGGGCTCGATCTCGCTCAGGTTGATCTCGATGGTGCGGACGTACTCTGCGTCGGGGTCTGCCTCGTAGGCAGTCCAGGGACGGTTGACACGGCCTTCCATGTAGGCGATGGTGGTCTCGTCCACGGGGAAGATGCCGTTCTTGGCGCCGGCCTCAATGGCCATGTTGGCGATGCACAGGCGGTCGTCCATGGACAGGGAGGCAACGCCCTCGCCGCAGTACTCCAGGCTCTGGTACAGGGCGCCGTCCACACCGATCATGCCGATCAGGTGGAGGATCACGTCCTTGCCGCTGACACGGGGCTGGAGCTTACCGGTCAGGTGGACCTTGATGGCCTCAGGGACCTTGAACCAGGTCTCGCCGGTGGCCATGCCGGCTGCCATGTCGGTGGAGCCCACGCCGGTGGAGAAAGCGCCCAGAGCGCCGTAGGTGCAGGTGTGGGAGTCGGCGCCGATGATGCAGTCGCCGGCGGCCACGATGCCCTTTTCGGGCAGCAGGGCGTGCTCGACACCCATCTGGCCCACATCGTAGAAGTTGTCGATGTCGAAGCGCTTGGCGAAGGTGCGGCACTGGAGGCACTGCTCAGCGGCCTTGATGTCCTTGTTGGGGGTGAAATGGTCCATGACCATGGAGATCTTGCTCTTGTCAAAAACCCCGGTAAAGCCTTCCTTCTCAAACTCCCGGATGGCCACGGGAGAGGTGATGTCGTTGCCCAGGACCATGTCCAGCTTGGCACGGATCAGCTGACCGGCCTTGACCTCAGGCAGACCAGCGTGGGCAGCCAGGATCTTCTGCGTCATTGTCATTCCCATAGGGAAAACCTCCTCAAATTTGGTGTGTGGTTTTTCAAAGCCTCCCCTATGAGGGGAGTTCAGTCAATCGAAAACAGTGACCGACACGGTGTTCCCTCAGCCTCCCTTGTGCAAAGGGAGGTGCCGAGCGAATGCGAGGCGGAGGGATTGTCCCGGTGAATGCTGCGAATTCGCATTCACTTTCGGTAGAACGGAACGGTCCTGCTGCACAATCCCTCAGTCACGGCTGCGCCGTGCCAGCTCCCTTTACACAAGGGAGCCTTTTCCCACTCAATCCACAGTGGGGATAAACTGCTTGTCCTTGTTCTCGCGGTTGATGGCGGTGACCAGTGCGTAGACGGAAGCCATGGTGATGTCGCTGTCCACGCCGACGCCCCAGTAGTGCTTGCCCTGGTCGTCGGCAATGACGACGTAAGCGGAAGCCAGAGAGTCGGAGTCGGTCTGCAGGGCGTGTTCCTCGTAGTCCACGAACTGGTAGTTGATGTTGGGGCTGGCCAGCTTCAGCACGTTGGACACAGCGTCCAGAGGGCCGTTGCCCCGGGCGGAGAGGTAGTAGACCTCGTTGTTGATGGCCAGGGTGACGTCTGCCACGGTGGTGCCCTTCTCGCGGATCCAGGAGATGTCCTGGATGGCGATGGGGAGGTCCTTGTTCTGGTACTCGTGGGTGAAGGCCAGCAGGATATCCTGGGGAGTGAGTTCCTTGTGGGCGTGGTCGGAGATGTCCTTGATGAAGTAGCCAACCTCCTGGGCCATTTCCTTGGGCAGCTCGTAGCCAAAGTTGTGCTCCAGGATGTAGGAGATGCCGCCCTTGCCGGACTGGCTGTTGATGCGGATGACGTCTGCCTCATACTCACGGTTGACATCGTGGGGGTCCAGGGGCAGGTAGGGGACGGTCCAGAAGTCCTCGTCCTGCTCCTCCCGGAACTTCAGGCCCTTGGAGATGGCGTCCTGATGGGAGCCGGAGAAGGCCGCAAAGACCAGGTGGCCGGAGTAGGGCTGGCGGTAGCCCACGTGCATGCCGGTGAGCTTCTCGTAGAACTCCACGATGTGGGGCATGTTGGAGAAGTCCAGCTTGGGGTCCACGCCGTGGGTGAACATGTTCATGGCCATGGTGACGATGTCCACGTTGCCGGTGCGCTCGCCGTTGCCGAAGAGGGTGCCCTCGATGCGGTCGCCGCCGGCCAGCAGGGCCAGCTCACCGGCTGCCACGCCGGTGCCCCGGTCGTTGTGGGGGTGGATGGAGATGATCACGTTTTCACGGTCATGGAGGTGCTTGCTCATGTACTCGATCTGCTGGGCGTACACGTGGGGCATGGACATCTCCACGGTGGCGGGCAGATTGATGATGACCTTCCGCTCGGGGCGGGGCTTCCAGATGTCGATGACGGCGTTGCAGATCCGCTCGGCAAACTCGATCTCGGTGCCGGTGAAGCTCTCAGGGGAGTACTCAAAGCGGAAGTTGGTCTCGGGCATCTTCTCAGCGTACTCGTTGAAGGATCGTGCGCCCTCCTCTGCGATCTTCACGATCTCGTCCTCGGGCAGGCGGAAGACCTGCTGCCGCTGGGCGAAGGAGGTGGAGTTATACAGGTGAACGATGACGTTCTTGGCGCCCTTGATGGAGTCAAAGGTCTTCTTGATGATGTGGGGGCGGGACTGGGTGAGCACCTGGATCCACACATCGTCGGGGATCATGTTCTCCTCGATGATGGTGCGCAGGAACTCGTACTCGGTCTCGGAGGCAGCGGGGAAGCCCACCTCGATCTCCTTAAAGCCCAGGTCCAGGAGGAACTGATAGAAGGACAGCTTCTCCTCCAGGCTCATGGGGGTGATGAGGGCCTGGTTGCCGTCGCGCAGGTCCACGCTGCACCAGTCGGGAGCCTGGGTGATGCGCTCCTTCTTTACCCAATCCATGCAGGTCTCCGGGGGCATATAGTACCCGGGACGGTACTTGGTATAATTCTTCATATGCGGGTCATCCTTTCCAATTATCAAAACCGGCGGAAAAAGGTCCATATAACAAAAAATCTCCGTCTGTTTGGATATTCCAAAGATCCAAAGAGACGAAGACAGTTTCTCCGCGGTACCACTCTTATTGGCGTCTTCAACGCCCACTCAAATAGCTCACACTCCGGGGTGAGACGCTTCCGCCTCCCTGCAGCCTCGCACCGACCGGCTGCTCTCTGAAAAGGAGAACTTCAGAAACTTATTCCCTTCATCGTGCATACATATAAAATTATGCTGTCCCTAGAATAGCGGATGGACGGGTGTTTTGTCAATGGAAAAAGGATGAAATATTCAACAAATAGCCGGGTTTTTTCCCAATCCTTTCGGGAAAATCGCCCCACCAGCCCAATCTTTTCCACAAAAGGTTTCTTTCCGCCTTACCTTTTGCCAACCAGATAGTTGACGATGGCAGGGCCATTGTGGTACAATGTAACGAATTATTATGGAGTATCATGTCCAAAATGTAACGATAGACGTGTTTTCTGTTGGGCTGAAACCAGCCCGGAAGGAGGAAACCAAATGGAAACCAAACAGATCACCCTGAGAAGTCAGACGGTGCAGTGCCCCCACTGTGGTGAGTACTATTCTGTGACCTATAAGTACTGCCCCTTCTGCGACGTAGGCCGCCAGGAGGAGGAGCGCCGCATGGCAGAGCGCAAGAAGCAGCGCCAGCAGAAGCTTGGCGGCATCTTCGGCGCCGAACCCGAAAAGAAGAAAAAGCGCCCCAGCGAGACCCCTCGCCGGGAGGCTCCCCCCCGCAAGGAAGCAGCCCCTCGCCGGGAAGCCCCTGTCCGGGACTTTGAGGAGGAGGCACCTGCCAAGTCTGCCCCCAAGAAGAAGGAATCCCTCTTCTTCTCCAAGCCCACCCGCAAGAAGACCAGCGAGATGACCGAGGAGGAGAAGAAGGCCTACAAGGCCGAGCGTGAGGCCCGCGCCGCCGAGCGCAAGCGGGAGCGTGACCGCCTGGCCCGGGAGGCCGCCATCGCCGCCGGCCAGCCCGACCCCATCTTTGACGCCGCCGATACTTACGAGGCTCCCACCCAGGAGACCTTTGAGCTGGCAGAAGTTCCCGCCGAGACCCCTGCATCCGTGGTCCTTCAGGAGGTCCCCGTGGCAGAGCCTGCAGCTCCCGTCCAGGAGTCCGTCCCTGTGGAAACCCCTGCCGTGGAAGTCCCCGCTGCTGCGGAGACCCCCGCAGAGCCCGGCCCCTGGGACGACCTGCGCCAGCTGGAGATCGACCCCGCCGCCCCCGTGGTGGAGGTGTCCAACGAGCCCGTCCTGGCCGAGACCGTCCAGCCCCAGCCCACCGTCACCGTCCAGGCAGAGCCTGTCCCCGCCGAAAAGCCCATTGAGACCGAAGAGGATCTGGACGCCCTTCTCAGCGAGATCCGGGATATGCTCAACGAAAGCCCCGTTCCCGCTGTGGCTCCCAGCCAGCTGAAGAAGCCCGTGGCTCCCACCCAGGCTCCCGCCGAGGGCGGCGCCCGCCTGGCCCCCGAGATGCCCACCGTGGAGACTGCGCCCGAAGCACCTGCCGCCCCCGAAGTGGAAGTGGTGGTGGAGGCCGAGCCCGAGGTCCAGCCCGAGGCAGCTCCTGCAGAGCCCGCCCCCGTCCAGGAACCCGCTCCTGCCGCAGAACCCGAGGTCCCCGTCGCTGAGGAGCCCACCATCGTGATCCCCACCGCCGAGGTGGCAGAGGCTGTGGCCGAGGCCGTCCTCGCAGACGAAGCCCCCACCCAGGTCCTGCCCGTGGAGGAGATCCAGACCCTGGAGACCCAGGCTGAAGCTGAGACCCCCGTGGTGGCTGCACCCATCCCCGAAACCAAGGAGGAGCCCGCCCCCAAGAAGCAGGCTCCCAAGAAGAAAAAAAAGTCTGTCCTGCCTGTGATCCTGTCCCTGATCCTTGTGGTGGCCGCCGTCTTCATCGTGGTCAAGACCGTGGTCCCCGCCTTCCAGGACGGTCTGTTCAGCAGCCAGTCTGCCGACGCTGAGACCATCACCCTGGAGCAGACCGAGCTGACCTTTGCTGAGGCAGGTGCCACTGCGACCCTGGCTCCCATCTTCGCCCCCGAAGGCACCAGCGCCCCCGTCACCTGGACCACCAGCGACGAGGCCATCGCCACCGTGGACGACAAGGGTACCGTCACCGCCGTGGCCAAGGGCCTGGCCACCATCACCGCTACCCTGGAGAACGGCCAGACCGCCCAGTGCGTGGTCAACTGCGCCTGGGAAGATGCTGCTGCTCAGCCTGCTGAGGGCGAAGCTGCAGAGGGCGAGGCTGCCGAAGGCGAAGCCGCTCCCGTCGGCCCCGCTCTGAGCGCATCCACCCTTACCCTGGACGGCCAGGGTAAGACCACGCAGCTCCAGGTCACCGGTGCAGAGGGCTCCGTCAAGTGGACCTCCGGCAAGACCGACGTGGCCACCGTGGCCGAGGACGGCACCGTCACCGCCGTGGGCAAGGGCAGCTCCACCATCACCGCTGAGGTGGACGGCAAGACCCTGACCTGCGAGGTCAAGTGCATCTGGTAAAAGACAGACTTTTGGGACCCGCTTCGCTGGGCTCCCAAAAGTGAGATTGCGGCATGACCCGCGCCTGCCACAGGCAGGCACTCTCGGGCTGAGAAGAGTTTTCCGGCACGCACCTGTCGCACCGGAAAACCCATTAGACTTTCTTTCGCCGCCAAGCGGCGAAACTCTGCGAGGCTGATCACTATGAACGAAGTCATCCGTAGTCTGAAAGAACGGCGGTCTGTTCGGGCCTATCGGCCGGAGCAGATCTCCGAAGAACAGCTCCAGGCTATCCTGGAGGCCGGCACCTATGCCCCCAGCGGCATGGGCAAGCAGTCCGCCATCATGGTGGTGGTCCAGGACAAGGAGACCATCGCCAAGCTCTCCCGGATGAACGCCGCCGTCATGGGCGCAGAAATTGACCCCTTCTACGGCGCCCCCACCCTGGTCATCGTCCTGGCTGACCGGTCCAGCTTCACCTGGCACGAGGACGGCTGCCTGGTCATGGGCAACCTCATGAACGCCGCCTACGCCGTGGGCGTAGACTCCTGCTGGATCCACCGGGCCAAGGAGGTCTTCGAGACCGAGGAAGGCAAGGCCATGCTGAAGGCATGGGGCATTGAAGGGGACTACGTAGGCGTGGGCAACTGCATCCTGGGCTACCGTGCCGGGGACCTGCCAGCCCCCCACCCCCGGAAAGACAACTACATTTACCGCGTATAACCGTTTACGGGACCCATCAAGGGTCCCGTTTTTTTGCAAAGATTACCCCAGTTCCCTTGAAATTACCCCATGGGGCTACTCCTCTTATCCCCTTTCCCCGGTATGATGGTTGTGTACACAACATCAATTAAGAGAAGCGTTTACCGGCACGCCCATGTCGCGCCGGAAAACGAATCACATTCTTTTTCGCCGTAAACGGCGAAACTTTGCGAGGCATCAAAAAAGGTCGTGCTGCACATTGCAGCACGACCTTTTTGCGTTTACAGTTTTCCGGTGAGATGTCGGCGGACCATATCCAGGGCGGTGCCGGCCGCCATGCGGCGGACCCGCTCCCGATCCCCACGGCCTGCGTGGAACTCCCGGACGATGCACTGGTCCTCCCAGGCCAGGCCCAGGTAGACCAGACCCACGGGATTGCCCCGGTCGTCGGAATCCGGTCCCGCCACGCCGGTGGCAGACACGGCGATGTCACAGCCCAGGGCCTCCTTGGCCCCACGGGCCATGGCCTCGGCCACCTGGGGAGAGACCGCACCGTGATCCTCCAGCAGGTCCCAGGACACTCCCAGCAGGCCTGCCTTTACCTGGTTGGTATAGCTCACCACGCCGCCCATGAACACCTGGGAGGAGCCGGGCAGGTCGGTGATGAGCTTGGCAATGAGACCTCCGGTGCAGGACTCGGCAGTGCCCATGGTCAGGCCCTTTTCCCGCAGAAGGTTGAAACAGACCTCCTGGACGGAGTTCACATCCACGCCGATGACGTAGTCCCCCATGATGGCCTTCACCTGCTCCTCCACGGGGGCGATGAGGGCGAAAGCCTCTTCCTCCGTGTCGGCATGGGCGGTGATCCGCAGCTCGGTGCCGGTGGGCTTGGCGTAGGGGGCCAGGGTGGGGTTGTGGAGGGCATTCATCAGGTCCCGCAGCTTGTCCTCCACGGCGGACTCACCGATGCCGAAGGTCTTCACCGTCCGGGAGACGATGACACCGTCGGACAGGGCCTTCAGGTAGGGGACCGCCCGGTGGCGGAACATCATCTCACACTCCCGGGGCGGGCCGGGGAGCATGAGCACATGGACCCCGTCGGCCTCAAAGGCCACGCCGGGGGCGGTGCCCCAGTCGTTTTCCAGCACGGTGCAGCCCTCGGGGAGCATGGCCTGCTGGAGGTTGTTCTCGGTCATGGGACGCTCCATCTGGAGGAATCGGTCCCGGATGCGCTGGGCGGAGGGCTCATGGAAGAAGAGCTCCTTGCCGAAGGCCTCCGCCAGGGCCACCTTGGTCAGGTCGTCGCAGGTGGGGCCCAGGCCGCCGGTGGTGATGATGATATCGGCACGGGTCCGGGCGATGTCCACCGCCTGGCGGACCCGCTCGGGATTATCCCCCACCACGGTATGGTAAAAGACGTTGATGCCCAGCTCGGACAGGCCCTCAGAGATCATCTGGGCGTCGGTATTGGCGATGTTGCCCAGCAGCAGTTCGGTGCCGATGGCGATGAGTTCAGCGGTATGGCTCATAGAATCTCCTTTCTCTGAAGCCTCGCAGAGTTCACGGCCTCAGGCCGTGAAGAAAATCCAAATCATAGTTTCCGGCGGCGTGTATGTCGGAAACTATACTGCTCACGCAGGGAACGTGCGGGCCTTGGCCCGTGCGCTGAGCTGCGTGCAAAAATCACATTTTGGAGCCCAGCGCAGCGGGTCCAAAATGTCTTACTCCCACTCCACGGTGACCCGCTCGATGCCGTCCATGGCCCGCTGGATCAGGCCTTCCATGTCCAGCTTGGCCTCGGCCTCCAGGATCTCCTCCATGGAGGGTCGGGTCTTGGGGTGACGGGGGGTGAAGACGGTACAGCAATCCTCATAGGGCAGGATGGAGGTCTCAAAGGTGTTGATCTTCCGGGCGATGCGGATGATCTCCTCCTTGTCCATGCCGATGACGGGACGGAAGACAGGCAGGCTGCAGGCGGCGTTGGTCACCGCCATGGCCTCCATGGTCTGGCTGGCCACCTGGCCCAGGGACTCACCGGTGACCAGAGCGTGGGCACCCACACGGAGGGCCACCTGCTCGGAGATGCGCATCATGAACCGGCGCATGAGCAGGGTGAACAGGGACTCGGGGCAGGAGCGGCGGAGCTCCTCCTGGATCTCGGTGAAGGGCACCACATGGACGGTCATCCGGCCGCACCAGGGGGTGATGAGACGGGCCAGCTCCAGGACCTTGTCCTTGGCCTCGGGGGAGGTGTAGGGATAGCTGAAGAAGTGGACCATCTCCAGGGACAGGCCGCGCTTGGCCATCATCCAGGAAGCCACGGGGCTGTCGATGCCGCCGGACAGCAGGGAGACCGCTCTGCCCCCCACGCCCACAGGCAGGCCGCCTGCACCGGGGGTGGTGTTGGCGTGGACGTAGGCCGCAAAGTCACGGACCTCCACGTGGACCACCACGTCAGGGGTGTGCATATCGGCCCGCAGATGCTCAAAGGCCTCGTCCAGCTCGCCGCCCACAAACTGGGACAGCTGGATGGAGGACATGGGGAAGGACTTGTCGGAGCGCTTGGACTCCACCTTGAAGGTCTCGGCCTCCATGAGGTCGTCGTACAGGTAGGTCTTGGCGGTCTCCAGGATGGCCTCGGGGGTCTTGTCGCAGGCCTTGGCTCGGGACAGGCCCACCACGCCGAAGAGGTTCTTCAGGGTCTCAAAGGCGCCGTCCATGTCGCAGTCCAGGCTCTGGGGCTCCACGTAAGTAATGGACTGACGGGAATAGATGCGGAACTTGCCGTATCTCTGGAGACGGCGGCGGGCGTTGGACATGAGGCGGTCCTCGAAGTGATGGCGGTTCAGGCCCTTCAGGACCATTTCGCCCATCTTCATCAGGATGATCTCGTCACCCACAGGAGGGGTGTAGTTCTTCATATGTGCCATAAGGAGGAATTCCTTTCCTTGTTAAAATAAATTACCCTTTAGTATACCCCAGAACGGTTGAATCTTCAAGGAAAATTGTATGGTCAAGAGAGCTGTTTTTTGATATAATAATACATATTCTTGATAAAAGGTATCAAATTTCCCCAGGAGGTCTGTTATGGAATTTTCTGAACTCTTTCCCGTCTTTTCCAAGCTCACCAAAGCCCAGCAGGACCGGCTGATGGCCGGGGTCAGCAAACGGACCGCCCCCAAGGGGACCCTTCTCCACAACGGAGAGGCCGACTGCCTGGGATTGGTCCTGGTGGCCGAAGGCCAGCTGCGGGCCTACCTCACCTCAGACGAGGGCCGGCAGATCACCCTCTACCGCCTCTTCCCCTGGGACCTGTGCCTCTTCTCGGCCTCCTGCTCCATGCGGAGCATCCAGTTTGACATCCAGCTGGAGGCGGAAAAGGACACGGAATTCTGGCTCATCCCCGCCGACCTGTACCAGGCCCTGGCGGAGGACTCCCTGGCGGTGGCCAACCACACCAACGAGATCCTCTCCGCCCGGTTCACCGAGGTCATGTGGCTCATGGAGCAGATCCTCTGGCGGCGGATGGACAAGCGTCTGGCGAGCTTCCTTCTGGAGGAAATGACCCTGGAGGACAGCCCCCTCCTGAAGATCACCCACGACCGCATCGCCGACCACCTGGGCACCGCCCGGGAGGTGGTCACCCGGATGCTGCGGTATCTCCAGAACGAGGGCATGGTGACGCTGAGCCGTGGAAGCATCACCGTCACCGACGAAGAAAAACTGCGGGAACTCAACGCCTGACCGACAAAAACGCCGCTCTGTGACAGCCATCACAGAGCGGCGTTTCTATATGCTTATCAAATTGGAACGGGTCAGCCTTTCGGCTTCGAACGGGACCAAACAACACCTGCAAGGCCCCCGCATACCACGGCCACACCCACGCAAACGGCTCTTGCAAGGTTACTCAGATCCAGGAACCCACTGCCGGTAACTGTGACCGCACAGAGGATGGCTAACACGGCTGCAGCCGCCAAAAGAATGCTGATCCCTTTGAGGATGATATTCTTTTTCATGGGATCACACTCCTTTGCAAAACTCGTAGGTTCCTGCTTCTATCCTACCATACAAACTCCCACCACACAAGCGCAGGCCCAGCGGATACTACGCTGGGCCTGTGGCGTTTTACTTCATCAGGTCCTCAATGGCCTCCTTGGGCATGACGCCCACGGCCTTGTTGGCCTCCTTGCCGTCCTTCATCACCACCAGGGTGGGGATGCTCATGATCCCGAACTGAGCGGCCAGGGCCTGCTCCTCGTCCACGTTGATCTTGCCCACCTTCCACTCGGGGTGCTCGTCGGCGATCTGGTCCACGATGGGAGAGACCATCCGGCAGGGACCGCACCAGCTGGCCCAGAAGTCCAGCAGGACGGGGACTTCACTGTTGAGAACTTCCTCCTGGAAGTTGTTTACGTTGATCTGCTTGCTGTTCATAGGTCATCCTCCTTTTATTCACATCATTCTTTTGCTTTCACTTTACAGATGAGGGTGGTCATGGTGCCCATGGGGCAGTACACGCACCAGCTCCGGGGCTTGAACAGGACCATGGTCACCAGCCCCAGGATGGTGGAGGTGAGCATGACGCTGTAGAAGCCGAAGGCGAACTGGGCCACACCGTCAGAGAACAGGGTCCCGTGATAGGCCCAGTGCCAGGGGACCTGGAAGGTCCACAGGATGGTCACCACTTCCTGGAGATCCCGGGCTCCGGCAAAGACCAGGCCGGTGTTCCACAGCATCAGCAGGAACATGGCCAGGAAAAAGACCAGGAATCCGTACCGGAAGGCCTTGGACACCATCCACCGGGGCATATCCCGCTTCCGGGAGAGGCCGAACCGTCCCCCCAGCAGGGCCAGGAGCTGGCCCCGGTCGCAGTACCGGTGGCAGTAGCCCTTGTTCCCCGTCACCAGGGCGATGATCAGGGGGGTGCAGAAGAAGATCAGCCCCAGCCAGGCAAAGAGAATATTCAGAAAGCCCAGGGTCAGGTAGACCAGAGAGACGATCCACAGATAGTCATACCACTTTTTCTGCTGTTTCATCGGTCCACCTCCCGAATCTCTATGATGCTGGCCGGGCACTCCTTGGCACATTTTTTGCAGCCGATGCACAGGGCCTCGTCCACCAGGGCGTACAGCCCCTTATAGATGGAGATAGCCTCTCTGGGGCACACCTTCCTGCAGCAGCCGCAGGAGGCGCACAGGTCCCGGTCCACCCGGGCCAGCCGCTTTTTCTTTTTTCCTTCTGCCATGGGGCTCCCTCCTTGTTTCTTTGGCTCCAGTATACCACAGATCTCGGGGGCTTCCGTGATAATATCACCCCGAAAAAAGCCCAGCCCCGGCAGGTACTGCCGAGGCCGGGAATCTTGAGCCGGTTTCAATTGGTCGTAGTAGAGTTAAGTGTTTGAATTAACCCAGCACGTGGGGGTACAGCAGGAAGAAGGAGACGAAGCCGATGGCCAGGTTGCAGACGCCGGCCAGCTTGCTCAGCTTGGGATTCTCGGTGTACCAGCCGAAGACTAGAGTGATGAGCAGGATGTCGATGACCACGCAGTCAATGCCCAGGGGCCAGATCAGGCCGTCCGCAAAGGCGCGGATGGTGAACAGGACCACCAGGATCAGAGCGCAGAAGAAGAAGTGTGCCATGACCTTCTTGTCGCCGCCCTTCAGGAAGAAGAGACCAACCAGGATCCAGAACAGGCCGAAGAAGCCGAACACGGTGCCCAGATACTTGCTGTGGTCGCCGCCCACGCTGAACAGGAACATGCTGACAGAGGTGTACAGCTGGCAGACACCGCCGAAGATGATGGCGATGTAGCCCAGGGTGCGGGAGAGTTTTTCATGGTCAGCGCCCTTGACGCCGACACCGACCTGTTCCAGGCCGAAGCAGATAACGGTAGCAAACAGGCCAAAAACGCCAATTGCCTCAGGATTTACAGGGAGCATAATGTCCTCCTTAGAAAATAGTGATGGTAATGACGATGAAACCGGAAATCCAGGTACCCGCCCGACAAAGTTGTCGTTTTTTGCGAACCTGGGCATCAATTAGCCCACACCATACAGGAATCCTACCAAAAAGACAATCTATTTGACAATATAATAATAGTAAAGAAAGATAACTCCATATCCCGGACAGTAAACCTGCAATACGCAAACAAAAAAGTTACAGAAACAAAAATATGAAAGATTTCTTTCCTTCCAAAAACAGGCAAAAAAAGGCCGGGCGGTCATGGTCAACCGTCCGGAAAACAAAATCATGGCAGGCATTGCTGGGGGTCCAGGGGCTCGTTCTGCCAGCGGACCTCAAAGTGCAGGTGGGGGCCGGTGGAACGGCCGGTGGAGCCCATGAGGGCAATCTTCTCTCCCTGCTTTACGGTGTCCCCCTCCTGGGCCAGAAGCTGGGAGCAATGGGCGTAATAGGTGGTGAACCCGTTGCCGTGGTCCACCTTCAGCAGGTTCCCGTAGGTCCCCTTGGCCCCGGACCAGACCACCGTTCCGTCCGCAGCGGCATAGATCTCCGTGCCGGCGGCATTGGCGATGTCCAGCCCCTGGTGGAAGCTGGTGGAGCCGAAAATGTAACGATAGCCGAAGGGGGAGGTGATCTGCCCGCTGGTGGGCCAGGCAAACAACCCCCGGGCGCCCTCCACCCCCTGGGCGGTGCCCACCGCCACCACCTGGGGAATGGGCTCGGAAAGGACTTGGGCAGACAGGTTCTCCCGGCCGGTCTCCACCCCGCACCGGCGGGTGACCCGGTCGGTCCGCTCCTCCAGGCCGTCAGCCCCGGCCTGAACGGTCTCCCGCTGGTCCAGCAGGAGGGCGCTGTTTTCCTCCTCCCGGATGGGAGCGGGGATGGCCTGGGTATAGGTGACCTCCTCCACGGTCTCCACCGTCAGCAGGGGACCTCCTTCCCCCTCCAGAGGGGCCAGCAGGACCCCGGCCAGGGTCTCCGTATCACAGAGGGTGGTATCCGCCGGGAGATAGTCCTGATTCACCTGGATCAGGCTGGTAATGGAAGCCGACTGGGTACTCTCATTGGCATAGCTCTCCTTGGCCAGGTCCAGGGCGGCCTCCACCTCCTCCCGGGAGGCACAGGCCCCGGCAGCCACTCCGTCCACGGTGAGGATCCAGGCCTCCCGGACCTGCTCCACCGTCTCCATGAGGCTGACGGTGAGCTCCTCCGGGGACTGGATGCTCTCCTTGGGGGCGATGGCCAGCTCCACCTGGGTCTGCTGGGGGTAGTCATATTCGGTGTGCAAGATCTCTGAGACCTGCTCCTCCACCCGGTCCACTGCCTGGGCGTAGGCCGCTTCCCCCTGAACATAGGCCAGGGGCGGGTCCCCCTGGCTGGAGACCGCATAGCACAGGGTGCAGGTGGAGGCCGCCACGGCCCCCAGGACCGAAAGGCCGGTGGCCCCCGCCAAAGCCGCAGCCAGAAGGGCCCGCTTTCGGACCGGCCTGCGGTGGGGTGGTCGGCGGTATTCCGCCTCCAGGTCGGACAGCTGACAGAAGAATTCCTCCGGCCCGGTCAGGTCCTCCATGGGGTATGGTTTTCTATGATGATGCACGGGCATCCGCTCCTTTCGATGGGCTCAAAATAGTTACAAACCAGTTACAAAGAGATGATACCCGCACCCCTCCCCAACCGTCAAGGGGGTGCTTTTGGGGCTTTTTGCCGCCTTTGGACCCTTGGGGGAGAAGGGGGACGAACCCCTTGAAATTTTTCCCGGCGGGGACCTTTACAGGGTGTATTCTGCACGCTATAATATACCCACTGTTAAAGAATTCCCAAAGGGGTCCCAGACCCCAAAGGAGTGGATCTTCATGAATGTGATGTTCTCTCAGGCGCTCTCCCAGCTGCGCCACGAGAAGGGGATCAGCCAGCGGCAGGCCGCCAAGGATCTGGGGATCTCCCAGGCCCTGCTGTCCCACTATGAAAACGGCATCCGGGAGCCCGGCCTGGCCTTTGTGGCCAAGGTCTGCGATTACTACCAGGTGTCCGCCGACTACCTGCTGGGCCGCACCCCTGACCGGACCTGTCCCCAGGGCACCGTGGGCAGCAGCCGCCACGACTCCGCCCTCCTGATGCGCACCGCCGATGCTCTGAGCCAGGCCTGTGCAGAGGCATGCCGGGAGGAGCCCGAGCTGGGCCTGCTCTTCCGCCGGCTGTCCAGCCAGCTGAGCAAAGACCTGGGGAAGGCCCCCAGCCGCTGATACCGGTTTTTCATCATAGATTTTTCAAGGAGGAATCGATCCCATGACCGACCAGTCCAAGATTCGTAATTTTTCGATCATTGCCCATATCGACCACGGCAAGTCCACCCTGGCTGACCGTATCTTAGAGGTCTGCGAGGCCGTCCCCGAGCGTGAGATGGAGAACCAGCTCCTGGACAACATGGACCTGGAAAAGGAGCGCGGCATCACCATCAAGGCCCGTGCCGTCACCATCAACTACAAGGCCCTGGACGGGGAGGAGTACACCCTGAACCTCATCGACACCCCCGGCCACGTGGACTTTAACTACGAGGTCTCCCGCTCCCTGGCCGCCTGCGAGGGCGCCGTCCTGGTGGTGGACGCCTCCCAGGGCGTGGAGGCCCAGACCCTGGCCAACACCTACCTGGCCATGGAGCACGACCTGGAGATCCGCCCCGTGGTGAACAAGATCGACCTGCCCGCCGCTGACCCCGCTCGGGTCAAGAAGGAAGTGGAAAACGTCATCGGCCTGGAGGCCGCCGACGCCCCTGAGATCTCCGCCAAGATGGGCATCAACATCCGGGCCGTCCTGGAGGACGTGGTGAACAACGTCCCCGCCCCCGAGGGTGACCCCAAGGCCCCCTTCAAGGCCCTGATCTTCGACAGCCAGTACGACGCCTACCGGGGCGTTATCGTCTACTTCCGTGTCATGGAGGGCACCCTGAAGCTCACCGACACCGTCCGCATGATGGCCTCCGGGGCCGAGTACGGCCTGGTGGAGATCGGCCGTCTGCTGCCCACCAAGCTGGAGCCCTGCAAGACCCTCTCCGCCGGTGAGGTCGGCTATCTCACCGCCTCCATCAAGAACGTGAAGGACACCCAGGTGGGCGACACCATCACCATCGTGGACAACCCCGCCGACGAGCCCCTGCCCGGCTACCGTCCCGCCCGGAGCATGGTCTACTGCGGCATCTACACCGAGGACGGCTCCAAGTATCCCGACCTCCGGGACGCCCTGGAAAAGCTCCAGCTGAACGACGCCTCCCTGACCTTCGAACCCGAGACCTCCGCCGCCCTGGGCTTCGGCTTCCGCTGCGGCTTCCTGGGCATGCTCCATATGGAGATCATCCAGGAGCGTCTGGAGCGTGAGTTCGACCTGGACCTGATCACCACCCTGCCCAACGTTATCTACGAAGTGGTGAAGAACGACGGCACCGTCATCCGAGTGGACAACCCCCACCACTATCCCGACCCCACCCACATCTCCATCCAGCAGGAGC
>JAFXCU010000136.1 GCA_017521345.1 Ruminiclostridium sp.
GCGGTGAGAACCCCTTTGAAGCCACCGACCTGCAGATGGGCGTCAAGGAGATCAAGGCCAACTACATCGTTCAGATCGCCGGAAAGTACTACATCATGGGTGAGAACTTTACCCCCTACAGCAAGGTCACCCTGAACGGCGAGGAGCTCAAGACCAATTACATGGGCGAGCGTATGCTGGAGCTTCGGGAGGAGATCGACCCGGAGGATGCTGAAAACCTGAAGGTGAGCCAGATCGAGACCAAGAGCAACGAGATCCTGAGCACCACGGAATAACGAAACAAACCCCGCAGGGGACCGAAGAACGGTCACCCTGCGGGGTTTTTATGTGCCTGTGTTATGTATCCGATGCTGCCAGGATCCAATGGGCGATATCGGAGATGACGGCTTCCCCGATGTGCTGCTCCACATTGTACTCCTTCTTGGCCTTTGTGATGGTGCCATACACCGAGGGAACAAAGGCGTGGTTCAGCCCCTCATACAACCGGAAGGTTACGTTGGGTTTGTCCTTCAGCAGGTCCTGGTACGCCGTGAAATCCCGATCTGCCTTCGCCTGAAAATCCTTCTTTCCCTGGAGGATCAGCACGGGCTTTTCCAGGGGGATCAGATAGTCGGCAGCGGGATGTTCTCCCATTTCCTTGAAATAGTACAGGGTGGTGCCGCCGCCAACCTTCTTCTTCCTGGCTTCCTCATCGGTCAGGTCGTACAGGCCGTCAAAGAGGCGGGTAAGCTTTCTGGTCTGCATCCCGGCCAGTTTCCGCAGAAGGGGGTTCATTTCGGCCAGAGCCTCCTGGGTCTGCTCCACCAGAACCTCCTCCAGCTTTCGGGGCGTCCCCGCCATCAGGACCAGGCCCCGGTAATTTCCGCCCTCTGCGTCAATGCGGGGGGCCAGCATACCGCCCATGCTGTGGCCGATGATAAAGATTTTGTCCGGGGCGATGCGAGGGTCCTGCCGCAGCAGGTCCGTGGCAAGGATGGCATCTTCGATGGTCTCCTCTTTCACGGTGATGGGGCTGCTCTTATCCCGCAGCATCTTCCACCCGTGGGCAAAGGACCGCTTGTCATAGCGGACAGAGGCGATGCCGTGGTGCACCAGTCCCTCGGCCAGGTCCCGGAAGGGGGCCAGTTTCCCCACCTTTTCATCCATATTGCTGGAGCCGGACCCATGGACAAAGACCGCTGCCGGGACAGGGCGGTCAGACTCGGTCGGCAGGGTCAGAATACCCTTCAAGGGATACTTGCTCCCGGTTCCAATCACAATGTTTTCGTTTTCCATGACTTCCCCTCCCCATCACAGGGTCAGTCCTGCTGCCCGTGAGCCTTATAATACCGATAGGAGGCTATCGTAGGCACCAGGATCATCACCAGAACGATGGCCAGCAGGAGGTAGGCACTGCGCAGGAAGGAGGTCAGGATGATGGCACAGCCGCCCACAGACCAGACCTTGCCCGCCAGGCGATGGGTGTATTCCCAGTTGGCCTCGTCGTGAAGGGTCCAGGAGAGCTTGATGCCCACGGTGTAGTTCTGCTTGCACTTGGGCAGGTAATTGCCGATGAGGAAGAACACCACACCCAGCACCAGCATCATCAGGAAGTTCACGTCCACAGGAATGCCCATAGCAGTGCCGTAAGTGATGACCGCCACCAGCAGGGAGACCACAGGGATGGTCCAGATCACCACGCCGAAATTCTTCTTGTGGATGTTTTTCTTCTTGGGGTCCCAGTTCATCATGAAGATGCAGAAGACCTGCATGGCCACCAGGAACAGGGGGATAAAGAAGACCGCAGCAGCCTTGCTGCTCCAGGCGTCGGCTTCCCCGTTGGGGCCAAAGTGGGTGGGGACCTGGTCGGGCAGCTGGTTCCACAGGACCAGGCCCGCCAGGATGGGCAGGAGGGTCACCAGCATGGACAGGGCGATGAGTCCCTTGTGCTCTTTCCAGTTATTCATGGTTGGGTTCTCCTTTCAGTTCTGCCAGCCAGAGCATGAGCTCCTCCAGCACAGATGCGTTCAGTTCATAATAGATGTATTTGCCCTCCCGGCAGTCCCGGATGAGCTCGGCCTCCTTCAGCACCGACAGGTGCCGGGAGATGGCCGCCGCCGTCACCGGGAAGCGGTGGGTGATCTCTCCGGCTGCCAGCCGCCCGGATTTCAGGAGATTCAGGATCTCCCGCCGGGTGGGGTCGGCCAGGGCCTTCATGGTTCGTTGGATGCCCATGGGACCTCCTTTCACGGTCAATTAACATTTAACTTAACTGTTAATTATATGATAGCAGAGAACCCACACGCTGTCAACAGGCAAAAAAATCCCCGAGGAATTTCCTCGGGGATTTGATGGTTCTGGATGATTAAGCCAGCTTTGCCTTTGCGATCTCGGTCAGAGCGGTGAAAGCAGCCTTGTCGTTGACTGCCATCTCTGCCAGCATCTTGCGGTTGATCTCGATGCCAGCCAGCTTCAGGCCGTGCATGAAGGTGGAGTAGTTCATGCCGTTCATCTTGCAGGCAGCGTTGATACGAGCGATCCACAGCTGACGGAAGTTGCGCTTCTTCTGCTTACGGCCGACATATGCGTAGGTCAGGGACTTCATGACCTGCTCGTTGGCCATCTTGAAGTGCTTGGACTTAGCACCCCAGTAGCCCTTAGCCATCTTCAGGATCTTATTTCTTCTCTTGCGCGTCATCATTGCGCCTTTAACTCTTGCCATGGTATGTTAGCCTCCTATATTTGGGTGGTGAATGAATCGGTGTGCAGGGATCTTACTTGTACAGGATCATGCGCTTCACTGCAGCGACATTGGTCTTGTCTGCATATGCGCCTGCACGGAGGCCGCGCTTACGCTTGGTGGTCTTCTTGTTCAGGATGTGTCTCTTATTAGCATGGGCGCGCTTGACCTTGCCAGTCTTGGTCAGGGAGAAACGCTTCTTTGCGCCGCTGTGAGTCTTAATTTTAGGCATGGCGGAAAACTCCTTTGTAAGATTTTACTTTTTGTTGTCTTTGTTCTTGCTCTCTTTGTTCTGCTTGCAAGAGAGGAACATGGTCATGTGGCGTCCGTCCAGCTTGGGCTCTTTGTCCATGGTCGCCACTTCTGCGCAGTCTTCTGCGAACTTTTCCAGCAGACGCTTGCCGATGTCGGTGTGAGCCATCTCGCGGCCGCGGAAGCGGACTGCGACCTTGACTCGGTTGCCGTCGGCCAGGAATCTCTGGGCGTTGCGGACCTTGACGTTGAAATCGTTGACGTCGATTCCCGGGGACATACGCACTTCTTTGATTTCCACGACCCGCTGGTTTTTCTTTGCTTCCTTGTCACGCTTGGTCTGCTCGAACTTGTACTTGCCGTAGTCCATGAGCTTGCAAACGGGGGGGACGGCGTTGGGAGAGATCTTCACCAGGTCCAGTTCTGCCTCGTTGGCCTTATCCATGGCCTCGGCGATGGACATGATGCCGAGCTGTTCACCCTCGGCGGAAATCAGGCGAACTTCCTTGTCGCGAATCTCCTCGTTGATCTGATGAGCCGGGTTACTGATAGGGAACGCACCTCCAGTCCTTTAGATACAAAAAATGGATACCTTGAGAAAGGTATCCGCACATAGGGAAAGAAGCATCCGCTGAGGGCTGCTAACGATCCATATTAACCCCTTCGCACGTTTGCGGGAGGTGAGTCAGGCGGAACCTTCCTACTTTGTTTTACCGGCATAGTATACCACCGGGGAGGCAAATTGTCAACGGCAAATTATAAAATAAATCAGGGCCCTTTTCACAAAAGGGCCCTGATTTTCAAGGCTTAATTTGTGGCCGGCGAGAAGGTGATCCCCTTACCCTCCCAGCCGTAGAGGAGGGAGTCTCCGTTCAGGTTGGTCAGGGTGATGGTGCCGCTCTCTGGGGTGACCGAGTACACCCCGAAGAAGTCAGCCCCGGACATGGCATCCTTCATTTCCAGCAGGACAGACCCGGCGGGATACTGGCCGCTTTCGGTCAGGACGTACCAGGTGCCCTGGTAGTCGCTGAGGAACTCGGAGTAGGCGTAGCCGCTGAGATATCGGACGGATCCATCCTCCCCCAAAGTCATCTTCAGGACCACCTGAGAGCCGTCAAAGTCCTCATAGGCCTCCCAGGTGCCGGAAAAGTCCACAGAGGGGATCGCCTGCCGGGAAATGGTCTCGTAGTTGCTCACGTCCTGGATGACCATGCCGGCGGGGACGAATACCGTGCCGCCGCAGAGCTCCAGAACGGGCTGGTAAACGAGTTCCGTGCCGTCGGCCTCCGTCAGGGTCACCTGGAGGTTGGGCAGCACGTCGTTTTCGTTGCAGACAACGATCACCGGCTGGCCGGTCTGGCTGCCAAGCAGGACGGTACCGGTCTCTCCCTGGTAACCGTTGCTCTCGTCACAGATATACTCCTCCACCTTTACGATGGTGTCGGCGCTCCGGGGGATCAGGAAGAAGACCTGGGCACCGGCATGGGTCACCACAGGGGCCTCTGCCAGGAAGGGGTAGTCGGTCAGGCTGCCGGAAGCCTCCAGCAACTCCTCTGCGGTCCCGTTCTGGGACAGGTTCCCCAAATAGCCCACGGCGCACTGGGCACCCATGTCAGCCATCTCCTGACGGGCGGCCGTCAGTGCAGGGTCCTCCACAGGCTGGGTCACCTGTTCAGTGTCCTCCTGGGGCACTTCCTGGGGCTCCTCATTGCCGCCGCAGGCGGTGAGGGTCAGGGCAAGGGCCAGGCCCAGCAGGGCCGCAAGGGTCTTTTTCATGGGAAATCTCCTTTCTCATCTCACTGGCCCAGCTTCAGGCTGGACACCATGCTTTGCACATTGTCGTTCCAGACGTCTTCCCTGGTGGGCCCGGACAGGTAGAGGCTGGCAGCTGTCATGGGCTTGCCCTCCGCCCCCCGGTTCCGGCCAAAGTCCACCAGAACAGCGGCGTGCCATCCGTCGGCCTCCTCGTAGATCACCGCCTCGGCGGGGTACTCCCCGGCGGTCAGCGTCAGCTGTTCGAACTGCAGGACAGATTCCCCTGCCAGCTTGGCTTCAAAGTCGGACCGCCAGCGGTTGGCGTCCACCTTGGTGTCCAGCTTGGTGAACCAGATCTTGGTGCCGGCGGCGGAGACCAGGTCGGTGAGTCCGTCTCCGGGGGCCTGGAAGGTGTCCAGAGGGTAGGTCACGGTGTACAGCCCCTGGCAGGTGAAGGTCCCCATGGAGGGGGTGAACTCTGCCGTCGGGGTTTCTTCGGTTGGGGTTTCGGAGGGGATCTGGGCCCCTTCTTTTACAAAGGTGCAGGACATCCCCATCAGGTCGGCGGTGATGGTCCCCTCCGCCAGGGTGCCCGTGGCCACCGTCTCGCTCCCCATGGTCAGGGTGAAGGCCGTGCCGGACAGGGTCCATTTGGCCTCGTCAGCCTCGCCCCCCAGATAGAGGATGGCCTCGCCCCCCTCCTTCAGGGTGAGCCACTGGCCGTCGGCCCCCAGGTCCATGCCGTCCATGGTGACGGCGGTACAGAGGTACCGGCCCAGGTTGGGGTCGTTGGTTTCGGTTGCTGCCGGTGCTTCCGGTGCCTCTGCGGTTTCCTGGGGCTCACCACCGCAGGCGCAGAGGGCAAGGATCATCAGCAGGGTCAAACAAAAGGCGGTGCATTTCTTCATGGGATTCCTCCTTTTGACAGGATAATACCATTATAATATATGGTGTCCCCGGCCGCAAGCCTTTTGGGCTTCCAACCTTTGGGCGGCAATTCCCGATGCAGGAAATGGTCAAGATCCTTCCCTACATCCTGTATCGCAGGCTGCGTGATGCAGGGGCGCATAGTATGCGCCCGTTACCCGAAGGGGCGAATATGGTTGGACAGAAAAAACAAGCCCCCGAGCGAACTTAATGACATTGTCCTCCTGGCGGGGTTGCCATTTTACCAAAAAAATCGTATAATACAAACATCTATGCAATTCCATGCGGATAGGAGGGGTTTCTGTGGCTGGTGTTCTCGGGATATACATTCACATCCCCTTCTGCAAGAGCAAGTGCGACTATTGCGACTTCTACTCCCTGGCCGGCCATGAGGACCAGATGGACCGCTATCAGAAAGCCCTCATCACCCACATCAAGGCCCTGGCCCCCCAGTGCAAGGGTCGTCTGGTGGACTCCATCTATTTTGGCGGCGGCACCCCCTCCTACTACGGCGAGAAACGCCTGCGGGAGCTGCTGTCCCTCCTCCACCATCAGTTTTCCGTGAGTAAACAGGCCGAGATCACCGTGGAGTGTAACCCGGACAGCGTGGACTGGCGGTCCATGTCCCGCCTGCGCCGGGCCGGGGTCAATCGCATCTCCCTGGGGATGCAGACGGCAGACCCCCAGCAGCTCCGCTGCATCCACCGCATCCACACCCACCATCAGGTGGAGCAGGCGGTATCTGACATTCGCAAAGCAAAGATCGACAACCTCAGCCTGGACCTGATCTACGGCCTCCCCGGTCAGACCATGTCCCACTGGGAGGACACCCTCGCCGCCGCCCTGGCCCTGGAGCCGGAGCACATCTCCTGCTATGGCCTGAAGGTGGAGGAAAACACCCCCCTCTTCACCCGGGTGGCCGCCGGTCTCTCTGTCCCCGATGGGGATGAGCAGGCCGACCTGTACCTCCGGGGCATCGAAGTGCTCCAGGAGGCCGGATACCACCAATATGAAATCTCCAACTTTGCCAAACCCGGCAGAGAGTCCCGCCACAACATGAAATACTGGCTGGGCCGGGAGTACCTGGGCTTCGGCCCGGGGGCCCACTCCTACTTCAACGGCCATCGGTACGCCTACAGCCGGGATCTGGAGGCCTACCTCCAGAGCATGGCCGCTCGGGAAGACCTGCTGGAAGACCTGCAGACCATCAGCGCCCCGGAGCGGGCCCGGGAGTACCTCCTCCTGCGGATGCGCACCCGTCAGGGCATCGAGGAATGGGAGTACCGCCGGGAGTTTGGCCTGAACTTCGAGCCCATCAACCACCGGCTGGAGTTCTTTGAGCGGTACAAATGGGTGGAGCAGACCGACCGCCACCGCTGGCGGTTCACCCCCGAAGGCTTCCTCCTGTCCAACACCCTCATCCTGGACCTGTTGGAGATCCAATCTGACACCCTGACCGAGCCCAGATCCTGGACCGACCTCTTCGGCCCGGGCAAGGCCGGTTTAGAATAATCAATCCCCCTGGAAAGGAGAACCCCTGCATGAAGTACATCCTTGTCATCGGCGACGGCATGGCTGACAACCCCGTCCCCTCCCTGGAGAACAAGACCCCCCTCCAGGCCGCCAGCATCCCCGTGATGGATGCCCTGGCCGCCAAGGGCGAGGTGGGCAACGTCATCAACTGCCCCGGCGACCTGCCCGCCGGCAGCGACACCGCCATCCTCTCCATCTTCGGCGCCGACCCCAAGATCTGCTACACCGGCCGCTCCCCTCTGGAGGCAGCCGCCACCGGCATCCAGCTGAAGGCCGGCGACGTGTCCTACCGCTGCAACATGGTGGCCTACGAGGACAACGACCTGCCCTTCGAGGAGAAGAAGATCCTCTCCCACTCCGGCGGCTCCATTGAGGGCGACCAGTCCATCCGTCTGGTCACCGATCTCTTTGCCGATCCCCGCTTCCAGGCCGCCGCTGAGAAAGCCGGCATGGTGGTCCACCCTGCCCCCTCTTTCCGGCACATCGCCGTCCAGAGCCAGGCCAACATCACCGGCATCTCCCTGATCCCTCCCCATGACCACCTGGGCGAGGTCATCGGCCCCCTGCTTCCCTCGGGCAACGACAACGCCGCCGTCCTGAAGGACCTGATGAAGCTGGCCCATGAAGTGCTGGATCATCACCCCGTGAACGAAGCCCGCCGGGCTGAGGGCAAGCTCCCCGCCAACGGCGTGTGGTTCTGGGCGGAGGGCAGCGCCGTGGAGCTGGACCCCTTCTATGACAAGTACCAGAAGACCGGCACCGTCATCTCTGCCGTCCCCCTGTGCTTCGGCATCGCCCGCCTGTCCGGCCTGGACATCCGGGAGGTGGAAGGCGCCACCGGCGAGCTGGACACCAACTACGAGGGCAAGGTGGCCGCTGTTCTGGAAGAGCTGAAGACCCACGACTTCGTGGCCGTCCACGTGGAAGCTCCCGACGAGTGCACCCACAACGGCGACCTGCCCGGCAAGCTCCAGGCCATCGAGTGGCTGGACAGCCGTGTGGTTGGCCCCATCACCCAGACCCTGGATCAGGAGGGCACCGACTACCGTCTGCTCATCCTGTCCGACCACAAGACCCTGACCGCCACCCGGGGCCATGACGGTGACCCCGTCCCCTACCTGCTGTACGACAGCAGAGTGGATTCCGGCCTGGGCCTGCCCTACTGTGAAGAATCCGGCCTGAAGGGCCCCGCTTACCCCGAAGGTGCACCGGTTCTCATGCATAAACTCTTTGAACTGTAAGCAAGATACCATCAACTATAGAAACTGGAGGAACACATCATGAACAAGATTGCTTTTTCCCCCGCAGACATCCTGCTGCCCGTTGACTGCGGCCTGACCAAGTGGGCCGTCGTCGCCTGCGACCAGTACACCTCTCAGCCCGAGTACTGGGAGCGTGTGGACCAGTACGTGGGCGAGGCTCCCTCTACCCTGCGCCTGATCCTGCCCGAGAGCAAGCTGGAGAGCGACAACGTGGAAGAGGAGATTGCTAAGATCAACCAGAACATGGAGCAGTACCTGAAGGACGAGCGCCTGCGCTCCCTGGACAACTCCCTGCTCTATATCGAGCGTAAGCTGGATGGCGGCAAGACCCGTTTCGGCCTCATCGGCAAGCTGGACCTGGAACAGTATGACTACTCCAAGGGTTCCGGCACTCCCGTCCGTGCCACCGAGGGCACCGTTCTGGAGCGTATTCCCCCCCGTATGCGTGTCCGCCGCAATGCTCCCATCGAGCTGCCCCACATCATGGTCCTGATCGACGACCCCGACAAGAACATCATCGAGCCCCTGCACGAGGCTACCTCCAAGATGAGCATGGTCTATAAGACCACTCTGATGGAGCGCGGCGGTCAGATCGCCGGCTACCTGCTGGACAAGGAGCAGACCGAGGAGGTCCTGACCAAGATGGCTGCTCTGGCTGATCCCGACCGTTTCGCCAAGCACTACAACGCAGAGGGCTACCCCGTCCTGACCTTCGCTATGGGCGACGGCAACCACTCTCTGGCTACCGCCAAGGCCTGCTGGGAAGAGCTGAAGCCCACCCTGTCTGAGGCTGAGCGTGAGAACCACCCCGCTCGTTATGCTCTGATCGAGCTGACCAACCTGCATGACGACTCCCTGGAGTTCGAGGCCATCCACCGCGTCCTGTTCGACGTGGACGGCGAGAAGCTGCTCAACGACTACATCGCTGCTTACCCCGGCGCACACCTGGGTGAGGGCGAAGGCCACCAGGTCACCTATATCCTCAACGGCAAGAAGGGCGTTGTCACCGTGCCCAACCCCTCCGCTCAGCTGGAGGTCGGCACCCTGCAGGCATTCCTGGACACCTACCTGAAGGAGAATGGCGGCAAGATCGACTATATCCACGGCGAGGATGTCACCGAGCAGCTGGCTTCCCAGCCCAACTCCATCGGCTTCATCCTGCCCTGCATGGACAAGGATCAGCTGTTCCCCACCGTTATCTTCGACGGCGCTCTGCCCAGAAAGACCTTCTCCATGGGCGAAGCTCACGACAAGCGCTTCTATCTGGAAGCCCGCAAGATCAAGTGATCTCCCTTTGATCAAAACCACTCTTTGCCTGCCGCCAGCTCCGGCGGCAGGCAAAGTTCTTTCTAGGAGGTCCCTATGGAACGACTTACCCTCCAAGCACCTGCAAAGATCAACCTGACCCTGGATATCCTGGGCACCCGGCCAGACGGCTACCACGAGATGTACATGGTCATGCAGTCGGTCTCCCTCTGGGACGAGATCACCCTGGACCTGAACGCTCCCGGCGGCATCCGGGCCGAGTCCGGCCTGGGATATCTCCCCAGCGACAAGGGAAACCTGGCTGTGTCCGCCGCCCTGGCCTTCCGGGAGGCCACCGGCCAGACCTGGGAGGACCTGCACATCGGCATCCAGAAAAACATCCCCGTCTGCGCCGGCACCGCCGGGGGCAGCAGCGATGCCGCCGCCGTCCTGAAAGGGCTGAACACCCTCACCGGGGCTGGACTTTCCCCCCAGGAGCTGGCCAAGGTGGGCGAACAGGTGGGCTCTGACGTGCCCTACTGCGTCCTGGGCGGCACAGCCCTGGCCCAGGGACGAGGTGAGATCCTCACCCCTCTTCCCTCCCTGCCCCCCTGCTGGATCGTCCTGTGCAAGCCCCCCTTTTCCATCTCCACCCCGGCCCTCTTCCGGGAGTGGGACAAGAAGAAACGGAAGCTCCGTCCGGACACCAAGGGGGTCCTGGCTGCCCTGGAACAGGGGGACCTGGTGGGCATCGCCCGCCGGATGTTCAACGTCTTTGAGGCCGTCCTCACCCCCCACCAGCGGCGGGAGATCGAGACCATCAAGACCGCCCTTCTCCAGGCCGGTGCCCTGGGCGCCACCATGAGCGGCAGCGGCCCCACCGTTCTGGGTCTCTTCGACCGGGAGGACCTGGCCCGGGAGGCCGTCCGTCAGCTGAAGGAAGATTACACCGATGTGTACCTCACCCAGCCGGTGTGAGGAAATTCTCCCCAGCCTGTGTATAGAATGGAACAACACCGTCCATACTTTCGGTAAATCGAAGGTACGGACGGTGTTTTCTATGCAGAAATTACTTAGCAAGGTGCAAAACTTCCCCTGGCGGCAGGTGACCGCCCTCTTCTGTGCGGCCCTGGTCTGCACCGCCCTCTGGGCGGAGGTCCAGCAGGGGGAACTGGCAGACAAGATCATCCGCCTCCACGTCATTGCCAACTCGGACAGTCCGGAGGACCAGACCCTGAAACTTCAGGTCCGGGATGAGGTGCTGGTCCAGGCAGAAGACCTGCTCACAGGCGCCCAGACCCCTCAGGAGGCCGCCAACCGTTTGGCGGACAACCTCCCCTCTCTGACCCAAACCGCCGCCCTGGCCGCCCGGGAGGCCGGTCATCCCTGCGCCGTCCGGGTAGAGCTGCGGGAGACCTGGTTCTCTACCCGCCAATCCGGGGATCTGACCCTCCCCGCCGGGGAGTATCAGGCCCTACGGGTCATCCTGGGGGAGGGCCAGGGAAAAAACTGGTGGTGCGTGGTCTTCCCCTCCCTGGCCCTGCCGGCGGTGACGGAGGAAGCCGTCCCTGCCGGGGGCTTCTCCCGGCAGGAGTATGCTCTGCTTACCGAGGAGGAACCCCCCTACGTTTTCCGGTTCAAGGCCCTGGAGTGGTGGGGGATGTGCAAAGGCTGGCTGACGGGGCAGGATTGAGCTTGTCAGGAAGGGGCTCCTGTGTTACACTGTCTATATAACCTGAAACGAAAGGAGTCCTTCCTATGACCATCAACTGGACCACCATTCACGTGGCCGATCTGGAAAAGAGTCTGGCCTTCTACAACGGCCTGATGGGTCTGCCTGTCGCCGGCCGCATGGGCGTTCCCGGCCATGAGATCGCCATGCTGGGCCCCGACGAGGGCACCAAGCTGGAGCTGATCTCCACCGGTGAGCCTGCCCCGGCAAACCCCGGCCAGGGCGTCTCCATGGGCTTCACCCCCGACAACATGGGTGAACTGCTGGAAAAGCTGGCTGCCGCCGGTGTTGCCATCCCTGAGCCCATGTCCCCCAACCCCACCCTGCGGTTCTACTTCATTCAGGACCCCGACGGATACACCATCCAGCTGGTGGAGCAGCTGGGCTAATGCAAAAAATAAGGGTGTGCGGCAACCTGAGTTGCAGCACACCCTTATTAAAACTTGTCCCAAAGGGACTCCACAACTGCCCCAAGGGGCAATCTCACTCGGCCGCAGGCCGAATTTCACACGCCAAAGGCGTATTTCACTGAGCCATCGACTCAATCTCACTGGGGCTGTTGCATGTTGCAACGGCCCCTTTTATCCGTGCTGACGGCCGCTGATCTCGGTGACGGTCAGGCAGAAGACGCAGGTCTTGGCCAGCACATGCTCGGGGAATGCCCAGTCATCCCGGCCGGTGTACTGCTTCATGATGACCTTCAGGCCAGCGGCCTTTTCCTCCAGGGTGGTCAGCTCCTGGATCTCACCCTCGCCGATGACGCACTGATAGGACATAGAGAAGTCGCAGGCCTTCTCATTGGGGTTCACGGCCCGGTTGGTGTCCATCTCAAAGCCCGCATAGCCCAGGCTGCGGCACAGGTCCACCTTGCGGCCGACGGCTGCGCTGTGGAAATAGAACTTCCGCACGCCGTCCTGGTGCTGGAAGCCAAAGTTCAGGGGAACGATGTAGGGATGCTTGCCGTCGGCAAAGGCCAGGCGGAAGCAGTCACAGTGGTTGATGATAGCATCGATCTGTTCCGGCTCGGTCACGGCCAGGTCTTTTCTTCTCATTTCCATGGGTTTCCCTCCCGTTTGTTTTGTGATATACTCATTATAAATTCCAAGTGGCTCCCTTGCAAGAGCCACCACAGAAGATTTTACAGGAGCCACCCCTATGATCTATCTAAACAAACAGAGCAAGACCCCCCTCTATCTGCAGGTATACAAACAGATCCTGGAGCAGATCCTGTCCGGAAAACTGCCTGCCGGGCACTTCCTCCCCGGCAGCCGCGTCCTGGCGGCTGAATTGGGGGTGGGCCGCAACACGGTGGACAACGCCTACGGCCAGCTGGCTACCGAAGGTTACATCCAGGCGGAGTCCGGCAAAGGATTCCGGGTCCTCCCCCTGCCCCGGCTGCTTCCAGCCCAAAAGGCAGATCCGTTCCCCCAGGCCGTCCTTCCCTCTGCCCCCTCAGCTGTGTCCTACGACCTGTTCTATGGCAGCCTGTCCAACCGGGACTTTCCCTTCTCCCAGTGGAAAAAGGAGATGCTGTCCGTGCTGACCGATGAGAGCCAGCGGCAGATCAACAGCTATCCCGGTCACAAGGGGGACGACCTCCTGCGGGCTCAGCTGGCGCAGGAGCTCTTCCAGACCCGAGGGGTCTCCTGCTCCCCAGAGCAGATCGTCATCACCTCAGGCCTTCAGGGGTCACTGGAGATCCTCTGCAAACTCCTCTACCCCTCCGGGGGCAGCCATGCCTTCGAGGAGCCCAGCTACAACAAGGCCAGGTTCATTTTCCAGCGCCACAACATCCCCACAGTGGCCATGACCCTGGATGAGGCCGGCGCCATGCCGTCCTCCCTGCCCACAGACCGGCCCATCACCTCGGTCTATCTGACCCCGTCCCACCAGTTTCCTCTGGGGATCCTGATGCCCATTCAGCGGCGCTATGAGTTTCTCAACTGAGCCGTGGAGCACGATGCCTATCTGATCGAGGATGACTACGACAGCGATTACAGCTACCACACCAACCCGGTCCCTGCCCTGCAGTCCATTGACACCAACGGACGGGTCATCTATCTGGGCAGTTTTTCCAAGAGTCTGTCTCCCTCCATGCGGATGGCCTATCTGGTCCTGCCCCCCACCCTGGCCAACCGCTACGACCGAGAGCTGGCAGACTACAACTGCATGGTCCCCTGGCTCATGCAGCGGACCCTGGGGCAGTTCATGGCCAACGGTCACTATCGACGCCTGGTCCGCCGGCTGCGCACCAAGTTCCGCAAGACCCATGACATCCTTCAGCGGGAGATCCGACAGCTTTCCCCGGGCATCCAGATCGTCAGCCAGGGATACGCCCTGAAATTCCTCCTGGCCTTCCCGCCCCATATGACCAGAGAGTGGCTCATGGACCGGGCCCTGGAGCAGGGTGTCCGGGTGTACTCCCCGGAACGGTTCTGGCAGGACCCCGCCAAATGTCCTCCCAACCTCATCCTCCTGGGGTTTACCGCCATGGAACCGGAGGAGATCCCTCTCTGTATGCAGCGTCTGAAAACCGCCTGGTTCCCCGAATAATAAAAACACCCGCTCTGCCTTGACAGAGCGGGTATCTTTATGCCGTTTCCGGTATGGTTTTCACCCGGAATCCGAAATACAATACATGGAACACCCATACCAAAGCCAGCACAATGCGGGCCGCCAGGAGTTGATCCATCATCACGAAACCGATGGTCATAATGGCAGTGACCGAAACCATGATACGCACCTTGGCTTTTCTGGTCATTCCCTGCCCCTGAACGTAGGATTCCAGGTTGTCTCGGTAAAGCTTGGTCCCCGTGAACCAGATATGAAGTCGCTCCGAGCTGCGGGCAAAGCAAAAGGCTGCCAGCAGATACAGGGGAACCGTAGGAAGAATGGGCAGAAAGATACCGATCGTCCCCAGCACCCCTGCCAGAATTCCTGTCACCAGATACAACATCTTCTTGATCTGCATCCTGATCCCTCCTCTGTCTCTGCCTGAATGGTAGCATATCCCGTTTTCATTGCCTGTTGCAACTGCATCATTCAGTATAAAGCGATGTGAGACAGGGAACAAGAGCCAGTGGCGAAGATCCTGATAGAGCCACTCACAGAAAAGAAAAAAGGACAACCTTTCGGTTGTCCTTTTCTGTGTTGGCGTTACCTATTTTCCCGGCCCGTCTCCAGGCAAGTATCTTCGGCGTAAATGAGCTTAACTTCCGTGTTCGGAATGGGAACGGGTGGACCCTCATTACAATCAACACCAACTCGCTGTCCTGAAACAGCTTATA
>JAFXCU010000137.1 GCA_017521345.1 Ruminiclostridium sp.
TGGATTACAGAACCTTCTTCAGGAAATCCTGGAGTCTGGGATGCTTGGGATTGCCGAAGACTTCCTCGGGGGTTCCTTCCTCCAGCAGCCTGCCGTCAGCCATGAACAGAGCACGGTTGCCCACTTCCCGGGCGAAGCCCATCTCGTGGGTGACCACCACCATGGTCATGCCCTCGGCGGCCAGCTGCTTCATAACGTCCAGAACCTCGCCCACCATCTCAGGGTCCAGGGCGGAGGTGGGCTCGTCAAAGAGCATGACCTTGGGCTTCATGGCCAGGGCCCGGACGATGGCGATGCGCTGCTTCTGACCGCCGGAGAGCTGGTTGGGATAGGCGTCGGCCTTGTCCACCAGGTCCACCATCTTCAGCAGGCGCATGGCCTCCTCATCGGCCTCGGCCTGCTTCATGAGGCCGGTCTGGACGGGAGCCAGGGTGATGTTCTTTTGGATGGTCATGTTGGGGAAGAGGTTGAAGTGCTGGAACACCATGCCCATCTGCTGGCGCATCTTGTCGATGTTGGTCTTGGGGTCGGTGATGTCGGTGCCCTCAAAGGTGATGGTGCCGGAGGTGGGGGTCTCCAGCAGGTTCAAACACCGCAGGAAGGTGGACTTGCCGGAACCGGAGGGGCCGATGACCACGACCTTTTCGCCGGGGTAGATGTGCTCGGAGATGTCCTTCAGGACCACGTGGTCGCCGAAGGCCTTTTTCAGATTTTTAACGTCGATCACCTTGACGCAGCCTCCTTTCCAGTTTGCCCAGCAGCCAGCTCAGGACGCAGACCAGCAGCAGGTAAATACAGGCGATGCCCAGCAGGGGGAACATCTGCTCATAGGTACGGTTGTAGATGCCCTGGGCGGCATACAGCAGCTCCTTACCGCCGATGACGGTGATGAGGGAGGTGTCCTTCAGCAGAACGATGAACTCGTTGCCCAGAGCGGGGAGGATGGCCTTCACGGCCTGGGGGATGATGATAAAGCGCATGGACTGAACGTAGTTCAGGCCCAGGGATCGGCCGGCCTCCATCTGGCCCTTGTCCACGGACATGAGGCCGCCGCGGATGATCTCGGCCACGTAAGCGCCCGAGTTGATACCCAGGGTCAGGGTACCCACCAGGGTGAAGTTGCGGCTGCTGGAGAAGATGACGAAGCTCATGATGAGCAGCTGGACCATCATGGGGGTGCCGCGGATGACGGTGACGTAGACCTTAGAGATCAGGTTCAGAAGGCCCAGGACGGGATTCTTCTTGCCGGGACGCTGCTGGTCATGGGCGGTGCGGATGAGGGCCACGATCAGGCCCAGGCAGATACCCATGACCAGGGCCATGGCGGTGACCAGCAGGGTGGTCTTCACGCCGTTGAGGTACTGGAGCCAGCGGTCGGCCTCAATGAAGGCCTGATAGAACTTCACGAAGACCTCTTGGAAGAAGCTCAGGTCACCGCCGCTTTTTGCCAGTTCTTTCAGTGTGGTGTACAGTTGTTCCATGGGGGCGTTCACCTCTCGATCTTATTTTGGAACATAGGCTCCCTTGTGCAAAGGGAGCTGGCACGGCGAAGCCGTGACTGAGGGATTGTGCGGAAGAACCTTTGATTTCTTGCTCAGTGAATGCGAATTCGAGCGTTTTTCCGGGACAACCCCTCCGCCTCGCATACGCTCGGCACCTCCCCTTGCACAGGGGAGGCTAATTTGCCGGTTATCCAAAGGTATCGGCAGGGTGCCCTTGGATAACCGGCAAAAGGGGCGGCTTGCGCCGCCCCTTTGCGGAAACTGATTACTCAGCGATGTACTTGTCGATGATGGACTGGACGGTGCCGTCCTCGATCAGCTCCACCAGAGCTGCGTTGACAGCGTCCACCAGAGCGGTGTTGCCCTTGGCAAAGCCGATGGCGTAGTCCTCGGTGACATACTCGGTGTCCAGGATGGTCAGGCCTTCGTTGGCAGCAACATATGCCTGAGCGGGAGCATTGTCGATGACCACGCAGTCAACCTGGCCGTTCTTCAGAGCCTGGACAGCAGCGATGCCGTCGTCATAAGCCACCACGTGATCTTCACCGTAATCGTCGGTGCAGTAGATGTTGCCGGTGGTGCCGCGCTGGGTGCCGATCATCTTCTCGCCCAGGTTGTCCAAGGTGACATCGGAGCCTTCGGGAACGATGACCACCTGCACGCCGGTGGCATAGGTCTCGGAGAAGTCCATGACCAGCAGACGGTCCTCATTGACGGTCAGACCAGCCATGACCATGTCGCTCTTGCCCTCCTGGGCAGCCAGCAGAGAGGCGTCAAAGTCCATGTCGTCGATCTGGAGCTCCAGGCCCAGCTTCTCAGCGATGGCGGTAGCGATCTCAATGTCGATGCCCTCGAAGCCGCCTTCGTCGGTGGTGGACTCATAGGGAGGGAAGGTGGCGTTGGTGGACATGGTCAGCACGCCTTCGGTGATGGTGGTGAAACCAGCGTCGCCGCCCTCAGCGGGCTCGGTGACCTCGGTGCCTTCGGTTTCAGGAGCGGGCTCTTCGCCGCCGCCGCAAGCGGACAGGGCACAAACAGACAGCAGCATGGCTGCGGCCATCAGGATGGAAAGAAACTTCTTCATCTTTGGTACCTCTTTTCAGAATTTGGTGGTCCCGTGGGCCTCTCGCCCTATCTTGGGACATCTGGATTATACGCAATATTCATTGAAAATGCAAGAGAAACCAGTTAAATTTCTTTCATATTCGGCATTTTGTAAAAAAAGGGCAGAGTGGTTTTCACCACTCTGCCCAAATTTCACGGGAAGAATATTCATCAAAAATGAATATTGCATAAATAAGCCTCGCAGAGTTCTCCGCCCGCAGGCGGAGAAAAGAGACAAATCATATTTTGGGCGGCTTTGCCGGCCAAAATATACTTCTCAGCGTGAGAGTGACCGGATTGATCCGGGCGCGGGTCACGCTGCAGTCTTTCCATTTTTAGAACCCAACGAAGTGGTTCTGAAAATGATTAGACAAATGCAGCCTTGCGCTTCTCCAGGAATGCGCCCAGGCCTTCCTCAGCGTTGGGGTGCATACGGACAGCAGCCTGAACAGCGGTCTCTTCCTTCAGCAGCTCTTCCAGAGTGGTCTCGTGAGCCTTGTTCATCATAGCCTTGGAAGCGGAGTAGCAGTTCAGAGGACCGCGAGCGATCTTGTTAGCCAGCTTCATAGCCTCTTCCTGCAGCTGCTCTGCGGGATAGACATAGTTTGCGATGCCCAGGGTCTTCATCTCGTCAGCCTTGACGACGCGCTGGGTCAGCATCAGCTCCTTAGCGATGTTGGGGCCAACAACGCGGGGCAGCAGGTAGTGGCAAGCGCAGTCGGGAACCAGACCGACCTGGCCGAAAGCGACGATGAACATAGCATTGTCAGCGACCAGAGCGATGTCGCCAGCCATCAGCAGGGAGGTGCCAGCACCGGCGATAGCGCCGTGAGCAGCGGTGATGACGGGCTTGGGGAAGGTGTTCAGCAGGGTGGTGAAGCCGCCAGCGACGGACATGAAGTCGAAGAATGCCTCTTCGGTGGTGATGCCCTTCATCTCAGCGATGTCGCCGCCTGCGCAGAATGCACGGCCTTCAGCGTTCAGAACGACGCAGCGGACAGCGTCATCGTTCTTAGCAGCCTCGAAAGCGACGGTCAGGTCAGCGAAGATCTGCTTGTTCAGGGAGTTCATAGCCTTGGTGCGGTTCATGCTGACAACAGCAACAGCGCCTTCAACGCGATACAGGACGGTTTCCAGATTCATGGGAATCAATCTCCTTTATCATTATATTTCAGTGGGTTCATAGGGCGTAGCCCATTCTAATACAAACTAAATTATAGCACAGAGAAGTGCTGTTGAAAAGGATAAATTTTAGAAATCGGAGATTTCTGTTGAGAGGCGGGGCCACGATCCCTCGGCTGACATTACTTATGCTGCAGGGATAACCGTTCCGTCGGCCAGGAGGATGTGGTCGATCTCGTCAAAAATCAGGGGGGTCTCGGCTTTCAGTTCCTGGTAGAGCCTTCCCTGGGCACCGCCGGGCCACAGCCCAATCTGACTGCCGTCCTTCCGAACGGCGAAGACCTGGTTGTCCCCCGTGGCAAAGCTGGGATAGTTGGCAGAGGAACTGCAATACAGTGTGATGCTGAGGGGGCGCAGGATGTGACTGGCTGCGGTGAA
>JAFXCU010000138.1 GCA_017521345.1 Ruminiclostridium sp.
TATAAGCTGTTTCAGGACAGCGAGTTGGTGTTGATTGTAATGAGGGTCCACCCGTTCCCATTCCGAACACGGAAGTTAAGCTCATTTACGCCGAAGATACTTGCCTGGAGACGGGCCGGGAAAATAGGTAACGCCAACACAAAAAAGGACAGTCAACAGACTGTCCTTTTTCTTTTATTCCACGAGGAAAGGAATTTGACCATGAACGAGACCATTCGCCAGTTGTTTGAACGGAAATCCATGCGGGTCTTCACCGACCGTGAGATCCGTCCTGAGGACAAGGCCCTGATCCTGGAGGCTGCTGCCCAGGCTCCCACCGCCGGAAACCAGCAGCTGTATACCATTCTGGACATTACCGACCAGGCCCTGAAGGACCAGCTGGCCGAGACCTGTGACCACCAGCCTTTCATCGCCCGGGGAAAGATGGTTTTGGTGTTCTGTGCCGACTGTCAGAAGTGGTATGACGCTTTCCTGGCTGCTGGATGTGAGCCCAGAGAGCCCAGTGTGGGCGACCTGCTGCTGGCGGTGTCTGACACCAACATCGCCGCCCAGAACGCTGTGGTGGCCGCCCAGAGTCTGGGGATCGGCTCCTGCTACATCGGCGACATCATGGAGAATTGTGAGATCCACCGCCAGATCCTGAATTTGCCCCCCTATGTGTTTCCTGCCGCCATGCTGGTCTTCGGCTATCCCACCGACCAGCAGCTCCGCCGGGAGAAACCTGCCCGGGTTGCCATGAAGCATGTGGTCCACGAGAACGGCTACCGGCCCATGGACGGCGCTGAGCTGCGGGAAATGTTCGCCCAGCGGTGCGGTCGTGAGTCCTATGAGGACTGGATGACTGCCTTCTGCAATCGGAAGTACAACTCGGAGTTCTCCCGTGAGATGGGTCGTTCTGTAGAGGAATAC
Source organism: Ruminiclostridium sp. (assembly GCA_017521345.1). The sequence continues at coordinate 910 of JAFXCU010000138.1, forward strand.
CTGAAGGCATTTCTGCAGCCGGAATGACCCGGGATATTTGACAGAGACCGCTGGATGGTAGTATAATACATTATTACCCAGCGACATAATCTGACTATATAAATGGAGTGAAAACCATGTCTAAATATTTTGGTACTGACGGCTTCCGCGGCGAAGCCAACATGAATCTGACCGTGGACCACGCCTTCCAGGTGGGCCGCTTCCTGGGCTGGTACTACGGCCGGGATCACAAAGCTCAGATCGTTATCGGCAAGGACACTCGCCGTTCCAGCTATATGTTTGAGTGTGCTCTGTCTGCCGGCATCACCGCTTCCGGCGGCGACGTTTACCTGATGCACGTTACCACCACCCCCAGCGTGTCTTACATCGCTAAGGTGGATGAGTTTGACTGCGGCATCATGATCTCTGCCAGCCACAATGCCTTCCAGGACAATGGCCTGAAGCTCATCAACCGCCATGGCGAGAAGATGGAGCAGGAGGTCATCGACGAGATCGAGGAGTATCTGGACAGCAAGCACTATCTGCCCTATGCCACCGGTGAGAACATCGGCAAGGTCATCGACTACTCCTCCGGCCGCAACCGCTACATTGGTTACCTTATCTCCCTGGCCACCCACTCCTATAAAGATATGCGTGTGGCTCTGGACTGCGCCAACGGCAGTGCCTGGATGATCGCCAAGAGCGTCTTCGAGGCCCTGGGTGCCGAGACCCACGTGATCAACAACACCCCCAACGGTGTGAACATCAACGCCGGCTGCGGCTCCACCCACATTGAAGCTCTGCAGAAGTATGTGGTGGAGAATAAGATGGACATCGGCTTTGCCTTTGACGGCGACGCCGACCGCTGCCTGGCTGTGGACGAGAAGGGCAACCTGGTGGACGGCGACGGCATCCTGTTTATCTATGGCCGCCACATGAAGGACCGTGACAAGCTGGAGAACAACACCGTGGTCACCACCATCATGTCCAACTTCGGCCTGTACAAGGCCTTCGACGCCTGCGGCATCAACTACGAGAAGACCGACGTGGGCGACAAGTACGTCTACGAGAATATGCGGGCCAACGGCCACCTCCTGGGCGGCGAGCAGTCCGGCCACATCATCTTTGGCAAGTATGCCAACACCGGCGATGGCATCCTCACCGCCATTAAGGTGATGCAGGCTGTCCTGAGCCGCAAGATGCCCCTGTCCAAGCTCACCCAGGATCTGGAGATCTATCCTCAGGTCCTGAAGAACGTCCGTGTCCAGGACAAGGAGCGGGCCCTGAAGGACTTTGCCGTTCAGAGTGCCGTCCGTGAGGTCTCCGAGCGCCTGGGCGACCAGGGCCGTATCCTCCTGCGCAAGAGCGGCACCGAGCCCGTCCTGCGTGTCATGGTGGAAGCTCCCACCCACGAGATGTGCGAGGAAAACGTGGACGCAGTCATCGCCGTGATGGAAGAGCGCGGCCTGGTCGTTGAGGTGAAGAAGTAATGCTGAAGATTTCCGATCTGTTCGACCTGAACGATACCATCGCTGCCGACCTGTTCGAAGGCAAGACCTACGCCTGGGAGGTCCTGGGTGAGATCAGCGACTATATCCTGAAGCTGGGGGCCACCCTGTCCCTGGAGGAGTACGACCACCCCTCTGAGGACGTGTGGATCGCCAAGGATGCCAAGGTCTTTCCCTCTGCTTATATTGGCGGCCCCTGCATCATTGACCATGGTGCCGAGATCCGTCACTGTGCCTTTATCCGGGGCAGCGCCATCGTGGGCAAGAAGGCCGTGGTGGGTAACTCCGTGGAACTGAAGAACGTGGTCCTCTTCGACTATGTCCAGACCCCCCACTATAATTATGTGGGCGACTCCATCCTGGGCAGCCACGCCCACATGGGTGCCGGTTCCATCACCTCCAACGTCAAGAGCGACAAGACCCTGGTGGTCATCCGGGAAGGGGAGGAGTCCATGCCCACCCAGCGGAAAAAGGTGGGCGCCATCCTGGGGGACTACGTGGAGGTCGGCTGCAACAGCGTCCTGAACCCCGGCACCGTGGTGGGCCCCCACAGCAATGTCTATCCCACTTCCAGTGTTCGTGGGACCATCCCTCCCCACCACATCTATAAGAATGAGAAGGAGATCATCTCCAAGAAGTAAAGTAAGATCAAAGAAAAGAGAGACCCCGCAATGAAAAGCCTTCCCCCGAAGAACCTCTTTATTTTGTTTCTGACCGCCCTCATCTGGGGCACGGCCTTCGTGGCCCAGTCCGTGGGCATGGATCATATCGGACCCTTTACCTTCAATGCCGTCCGCTCCTATGTGGGCGGCATTGCCCTGATCCCGGTGATCCTGTTTTTCAACAGCCGTAAGTCCGTGGAGCAGCGGCAGACCGAGAGAGCCAACCGCAAGACCCTCATCCTCGGCGGCATCTGCTGCGGCATCGCCCTGGGTGTGGCCTCCCTGTTCCAGCAGGTGGGCATCCAGTACACCACCGTGGGCAAGGCGGGCTTCATCACCGCTCTGTACATCGTCATCGTCCCTATCCTGGGCATCTTCTTCCGGAAGAAGGTGGGCCTCAAGCTGTGGGTCAGTGTGGTCATCGCCATTGTAGGCCTGTACCTGCTGTGCATGACCGGCTCCTTCAGCCTCCAGTGGGGCGACTTCCTCATCCTCATCTGCGCCTTCTGCTTCTCCGGCCATATTCTGGTCATCGACTACTTCAGCCCCAAGGTGGACGGGGTGCAGATGTCCTGCATCCAGTTCTTCACGGCGGCTGTCCTGTCCACCGTGGCCATGCTCTTTGTGGAGGGTGTGCCCGCCATCCAGGATGTCCTGCTGTCTTGGATCCCTGTACTGTACTGCGGCGTCATGTCCTCCGGTGTGGCCTACACCCTGCAGATCATCGGCCAGAAGGGGGTCAACCCCACCATCGCCAGCCTGGTGCTGAGCCTGGAGTCCGTCATCGCCGTCCTGGCAGGCTGGATCATCCTGGGTCAGAGCATGTCTCCTCGGGAGATCATGGGCTGTGTCCTCATGTTCGGCGCCATCATTTTGGCCCAGCTGCCGGATAAAAAGAATGCGAATTGATAAAAAGCTGTCCCTTATGGGACAGCTTTTTTGTTTGCTATTGCCATACTAGGGAAAATAATGTATAATGGTTTCGATAGTTAGTAAACTATGGCGAAAAGGGGAGAAGGTATGAGTGAGACCACCATCATTCGGCACATTCCGCCCTGCTCCAGCTGTGATATCGAAGCCCTGGAGAGCTGGCTGTCCGACCTGGCCCGGGAGGGGCAATATCTGAAAGAGATCGGGCGCCGAAGCTGGCATTTTACCAAGGATGTGCCCAGGGACATCCCCTATCGCCTGATTCCCGGCCGGGGAGAGCCCACGGTGGGAGCCTTCTTTGGCAGGCACACGGACAAACTGCCCGAGGACCCGCCCCAGATCGTCCTGGACCGATACCAGGACCAGGGCTGGGTCTACGTGACCCGCCACAGTCACTGCTATATCTTCCGGGCTGACGACCGGTACCAGGGGGGATTCCGGGTGGAACCCAGGATCAGGGCTGAGGATATCTCCCGGATGATCCAGTGGGAGTGGAGGGACCTGCCCTTCTGGCTGCTGATGATCTGTGTGGCCGTCCCTCTCTTCCTGTATGCCATTTCCGGCTGGGGGACTCCCCTCCTGGCCCTCAACGAGTTTCTGTGGGCGCAGGTGGTGCTCTTGGCCGCAGGCTTCGTGCTGGTGGCTGAGCGGGTCATTCATCTCTTCCATTTAGTCCGGCTTCGGCGGAAGCTGGACAGCGGGGAGCGGTTTGACCATAAAAAGGACTGGCGGTCTGCTGCCATGCGGAACCGGGCGGTGAAGGTCATCCTGATGGTCTTTCTGGTGGCCTGGACCATTGGCAGCCCTTTTCTGCCCATCGTTCAAAGGGAAGATTACAACCTTGTTGAGGACTACCCTGGTGATCCTCCCTTCCTCACAGCGGCAGAGCTGGTCCCCGAGGAAGCTCTTTCGGAATGGGATGGGCTGTACTATGAGACCAAGGGTCTCTTGATCCCCGTCCACATCAATTGGTGGGAGAACGGCATGGTCCAGCCCCGCCGTGAACTTTACTACCGGGTGGACTACTACGAGACCTTGAACACGGCCATGGCCAGGGAACTGGCGGAGGAACTGCTTTACGAGGACCAAGGGGACTATGCCTACACCGCAGACCCCCTGCACGAGTTAGGCTTGAACTACGCTGTGGTCTATGACCAGAGGGAGTCCGTCATCCTCCAGGAGGGGAAGAAAGTCCTGCAGGTCACCCTGGTCCAGGACGATGACGACTACCTTCCCCTGGAGACCTGGACCTCCCAGCTGGCGGAAAGCCTGAAAACTGACTTGTCTTGACAGACGGAATATGATATCATGGAATTAACCAGTTAAAAACTGGACAAATGAATCAACAACAACGAACAGGAGGTAACACGATGGGATACGATTATCACGGTAAAGTTGTTATCATCACCGGCGGCGGCCGGGGCATGGGCGTGGGCATCACCAATGCCTTTGCCAAGAGCGGCGCCAGCGTGATCATCACCGGCCGCACCGAGGCTCCTCTGAAGGAGACCTGCGAGCGGCTCCGGGCAGAGGTCCAGGCAGACATCCACTATCTGGTGGCCGACGGCGCCAACGAGGAGCGGGTCAAGGAAGTGGTGGCCTGGGTGGTAGAGAAGTACGGCAAAGTGGACTTCCTCATCAATAACGCCCAGGCAGAGGTCCACGGCACGGCCCTGGAGGACCAGACCAAGGAGACCTTCGACTTGGCTCTGAGCACCGGCCTGTATGCCACCTACTACTACATGAAGGCCTGCTTCCCCTACCTGAAGGAGACCAAGGGCTCCATCGTCAACATGGGCTCCGCCGCCGGTGTGGCCGGACTTCAGGGCTTCGCTTCCTATGCCGCCGGCAAGGAGGCCATCCGCGGCCTGACCCGTGTGGCAGCCACCGAGTGGAGCATCCACGGCATCAACACCAACACCATCTGCCCCTCTGTGGCATCCGATGCCCTGAAGGAGTGGGCAGCCATCCACCCCGAGGAGGCGGCAGCGGTCATGGCCGGCACCCCCATGCGGGCTTTTGCTGATGCAGAGGAGCACGTGGGCGGCACCTGCCTCTTCCTGTGCAGCCCCCAGGCCAAGTTCATCACCGGCCGCAACATCGACGTGGACGGCGGCCAGTATTTACGCCCCTAACCTTTGATTCAAAAAAGAGCTGTCGCTTCTGCGGCAGCTCTTTTTTATTAGCGCCTTTAGGCTAGAGAAAACCCCTGGTTCTACCAGGGGTGGATAAAAGGCCTTGGCAAAATAAAAACCTCGATGTTACGCTTGTGGTGGTTTGGCGACCGCATCACAAAGGGTAACAAGGAGGTTTTTGACAGATGAAAAATGAAGTGAAACACACAGCGCATTCGAGCTACCGCTGTGAGTACCACATCGTATTTGTCCCGAAGTATCGGAGAAAGGTGATATACAAGGAAATACGGAAAGATATCGGAGAAATCTTCCGCAAGCTTTGTGCAGAGATGAAGGTGGAAATCATCGAAGCGGAAGCATGCGTAGATCATATCCATATGCTGGTAAGTATACCACCGTATATGAGTATAGCACAGTTTGTAGGGACCCTCAAGAGTAAGAGTGCCTTGATGATTTTTGACAGGCATGCGAATTTGAAGTATCGCTATGGAAGTCGGAACTGTTGGGCAAGAGGGTACTTTGTGGATACCGTGGGCAAAAACGAGAGGATGATAGCCGATTATATCAAGAATCAACTTGAAGAAGA
>JAFXCU010000139.1 GCA_017521345.1 Ruminiclostridium sp.
CATCGCTGCTCTGAACAACGGTCTGGAAGCCGTCAAGTGCAATGTGCTGCTGGCTTCTCACGACCACCAGATGATCCAGACCGTGTGCAACCGTGTCTTTGACTTCACTGAGGACGGCAAGCTCATCGACCGCAAGATGACTTACGATGAATATCTGGAGCGCCAGGCTGCTGCCAACGCTTAACCCTTCAGCGGCCCTGCTTTGCGGGGCCGCTTTTGTATACATTAAGAAAGGATGTGCCTTTTCTGTGAAACGAATCCTCTCTATGTTCCTGTCTTTGATGGTTCTGGCCGGGCTGATGCCTGGTGCCATGGCCGCCCCTGTCCAGAGCGGACAGGAGGTCACCATCCTCTTTACCCACGACCTCCACTCCCACCTCCTTCCCGCCAATGACGAGGAAGGAAACTCCTACGGCGGCTATGCCCGCTTGAAGACGGTCATTGACCAGCAGAAGCTCCTCCATCCTGATGCCATTCTGGTAGACGGCGGTGACTTCTCCATGGGCTCCCTGTTCCAGACCGTCTACTCCACCGATGCCGCCGAACTGCGAAGCATGGGCGCTTTGGGCTATGATGTGACCACCTTCGGAAATCACGAATACGACTACCGGGCTTCTGGACTGGCCGATATGCTGAATGCTGCAGTATCCAGCGGAGAACCCCTCCCTGCCATCGTGGAGGTCAACTATATGCCCCCCAGAGAGGGAGAGGAAGGTTATGACGAAACCTCTGCCGCCGTATGGGAGGCCTTTGAGTCGTATGGTGTCCAGGACTATACCGTCATCCAGCGAGGGGGCATCAACTATGCCGTTTTTGGCATCATGGGCTTTGATGCCGATGCCTGCGCCCCTATGTCTGGTATGATCCTGGAGGACCCCATCGCTGCTGCCCAGGACACGGTGGACTGGATCAACCAGCATGTTCCGGAGCCTCGTGTGGTGGTCTGCCTGTCCCATAGCGGCACCTGGGAGGATCCTGAACAGTCCGAGGACGAGCTGCTGGCCGACCAGGTGGACGGCATCGACGTCATCGTCTCCGGCCATACTCACACCACTCTGGAAGATCCCATCCAGATCAATGACACCTTTATCGTCTCCTGCGGTGAATACAGCAAGAACCTGGGTGTTCTGACCATGTCTCTGCAGGGTGAAGAGCTCTCTTTGACCGATTACCAGCTGATTCCCGTTGATGACAGCGTAGCAGAGTCCGAAGCCATGACGGTCCAGATGGAAGAATACAAGCAGCTGGTGGAAGCAAACTACCTATCTGAGTTCGGGGGCTGGACTTACGACCAGGTCCTGGCAGTAAACCCCCATACGTTTGACAGCATTGGTGACCTGTCCGAGTACCACCGGGAGTCCTCTCTGGGTAACCTGATCGCCGATTCCTACCGTTGGGCCGTAAAGGAGGCTGAGGGCGACAACTACATTCCTGTTGACTTTGCCCTGACGGCCAACGGTGTCATCCGGGAATCCTTCGCTGTGGGTGACATCACGGTTTCCGATGTGTTCAACGTTTCATCTCTGGGTATCGGTGCTGACGGTGTCCCGGGCTATCCTCTGGTGTCTGTGTGGCTCACCGGCAAAGATCTGAAAAACGCCTTTGAGGTAGATGCCTCGGTCACGGCCCTGATGCCTGCGGCCCAGCTCTACTTTACCGGTATGACATTCACCTTCAACCCTAACCGGATGATCTTTGATAAGGTCACCCAGTGTGCCCAGGTCCTGGAGGACGGCACCACCCTTCCGATTGAGGACGACAAGCTTTATCGGGTGGTCACGGGCCTGTATTGTGGCCAGATGCTGGGGGCTGTGAACGATAAATCCTTCGGCATCCTGAGCATTACTCCCCGAGATGCCCAAGGCAATGAGATCACTGACCTGGAGGCCTATATCCTCCATGACGAGAAGGGCAATGAGATCAAGGAATGGTACGCCCTGGCCTCCTACCTGGATAGTCTGGACACCATTCCTGAGGAATACAGCGGCCCTGATGGACGAAAAAATATAGATGACAGCATGAATCCCATTGACCTGGTCAAAAATCCCGGGCCCATCACGCTGGCTGTTCTGGGTATTCTCCTGGTCCTGATCCTGGTGATCCTGTTGGTGGTTCGTCTGGTCATCCTTCGACGCCGCCGAAAGAAAAACAGATAACTGACCGCAAAAAAAGGACTGCATTTCTGCAGTCCTTTTTCTTATTCAGCCGTCAAATATTCGTCTGCGTGGTGGGCTGCCACTGCGCCGTCAGAGACGGCGGTAACAACCTGCCGGAGGGACTTGGTCCGCACATCGCCCACAGCAAAGACGCCGGGGAGATTGGTCCTGGTGGATTCATCGGCTACAATGTAGCCAGCGGGATCCAATTCTACCTGGCCCTTCACCAGTTCGGTGGCGGGCTGGCGGCCAATGCTCACGAAAATGCCGTCGCAGGGGATCTCCTGCTCCTGGCCGGTCACTTTGTTCTTGACCTTCACACCGGTAAGTCTGCCCTCCTGAAGGAGCTCCGTGACCTGGCTGTTCCAGAGGATCTCCACGTTCTCAGCCTCCATGAGGGGCTTGTGATAGACCCGGGTGGCTCGGAGGGTGTCACGGCGATGGACCAAATAGACCTTTTCGCACAGGCGGGAGAGCTGGATGGCATCGGCTGCCGCGGTGTTGCCGCCGCCCACGATGACCACGGTCTTGCCTCGATAGAACATACCGTCGCAGGCTGCACAGTAACTGACCCCTCGCCCCACCAGCTCCTTTTCTCCGAGGACTCCCAGGTCCTTGGTTGCAGCGCCGGTGGCCAGGATCACGGAGCGGCCATAGAAGGTCTCCCCTTTGGTCACC
>JAFXCU010000140.1 GCA_017521345.1 Ruminiclostridium sp.
GCCTCCCCTGTGAGGGGAGGTGCCCCGAAGGGGCGGAGGGGTGCGGGGACTAAGGGTATGCTGTCGTATCGGTACGACATAATCACCAGAGGGATAGCACCCCTCAGGCTGCTTCGCATCCAGCTCCCCTATCAAGGGGAGCCTTATCCCTGGGAGAAGCCTTGCTAAATCCGTGGGCAAAGGGCTGGTCAGGGAAAGTTCCTCCCCGGAAATGGGCTGAAACAGCCGGATGGAGGCCGAGTGGAGGGCAAACCGGTCGGGCAACGCCACCGTCTCGGTCCCGTAGAGGAAATCTCCCACCAGGGGGCACCCCAGGTGGGTCATGTGGACCCGGATCTGGTGGGTGCGGCCGGTCTCCAGCCGAAGCCGGACCAGGGCGCGGCCCCCCGCCTGTTCCAGGACTTCGTAATGGGTCCGGGCGGTGGCCCCCTCCGGGGAGACCATCCGCCGCAGGACAGAACCGGGTTCCCGGGCGATGGGGGCGTCAACCACCCCGGCCAGAGGCTCCGGCACCCCCTCGCAGACGGCCAGATAGGTCCGGGTCAGCCGCCCATCCTGGAGCTGCTGCTGGAGCAGCTCGTGGGCGTGGGGGTGCTTGGCCACCGCCATGAGGCCGGAGGTACCCCGGTCCAGGCGGTTCACCGGGTGGAAGGCCGCCCGGAGGCCGATGGTCCCATAGTAGTCCATGAGGAAGTTGGCCAGGGTGTCCCCGTGGTGGCCCTGGCTGGGATGGACGGGGATCCGCCCGTCTTTGTTGATAATGAGCAGATCCTGGTCCTCGTAGAGGATGTCCAGGGGGCCTGCCACCGGTTCGATCTGCTGGCTGAGGACGGTGTCCCCCACAAAGACCGAGAGAATCTGGCCCTCTGCGGCCTTGGCGGTGGTGTAGACCGGCTGGCCGTCCAGGAGGATGCCGTCGGGGAGGGTCTTGGCCCGGCGGACGCTGGAGCCGGACAGCTGCAGCTCCTTCCGCAGGAGGGTGTTCACGTCTTTCCCCGCCAGGGCGGGGGGGATGGTCAGGGTGAGCCTGCGCATGGCCGGCCTCCTTCCTATTGTCGTGGTAGGTGGGTTGTGTTATAATGTGGCCAGAAATATCCTGGGAGGGATGCTCCGTGGCTAAAAACAAGAAGAAAAAGAAGATACCCTGGCAGGGGGCCCTCATGTTTCTGGTCTTTATGGCCTTGGGCGGGGTCTGCGGGGTGATGATCGCCCAGCATATGGACACCATCTCGTCTCCCGACCAGACTGCCCTTGAGACCGTTCTCACCTTTGCGGGAATGGTCCTGGTGCTGTACCTTCTGCTCTTTTTACAGATCGTGGTCCACGAAGGGGGACACCTGGTCTTTGGCCTGCTGTCGGGATACAAGTTCTCGTCCTTCCGGGTGGCCAGTTTCATGTGGATCCGCCAGGATGGCAAGCTCCGCTTCAAGCGGCTGTCCCTGGCGGGCACCGGGGGACAGTGCCTCATGGACCCGCCCGACATGGTGGACGGGAAGCTGCCGGTGGTCCTGTACAACCTGGGCGGCTCGATTCTGAACCTGATCCCTGCGGTCCTGTGCCTGGTCCTGTGGCGGCTCACCCTGGGGGTGGCCTTCTGGCCCATTGTCTTTCTTATGTCCGCCCTCATCGGGGTTATCTACGCCCTGGTGAACGGCATCCCCCTGCGGCTGGGTGCCGTGGACAACGACGGCCACAACGCCCTGTCTCTGGGGAAGGACCCGGCCGCCCTGCGGGCTTTCTGGATCCAGATGAAGATGGCGGCCCTTCAGGCACAAGGGGTCCGCCTGCGGGATATGCCCGAGGCGTGGTTTGAGGTCCCCGATGAGAAGGGGATGCAGAACAGCCTCATCGCCGTGCTGGCGGTCTTCCGGTGCAACCGGCTCATGGATGCCCACAAGTTCCAGGCCGCTCGGGAGGAGATGGGAGGGCTGGTCTCCGGGCAAAACGCCCTCATGGGCATCTACCAGAACTTGCTGACCTGCGACCTCATCTACTGCGAGTGTTTGTTTGAGAACCGGCCCGACCGGCTGGAGCGGATGCTCACCAAGGGCCAGAAGAAGTTCATGAAGAACATGAAGAAGTTCCCCTCTGTTCTCCGTACCCAGTACGCTTATGCCCTGCTGGGAGAGGGGGACCGGGCCAAGGCAGAGAAGATCAAAAAGGTCTTTGACAAGGTGGGCAAGTCCTATCCCTACCCTGTAGAGTGGGTGGGCGAGCGGGAGCTCATGGACCTGGCCCAGGCCCGGGCAGAGTGATTATACCATTTTTATATAGGGTATGACAAGCAGGCGCTCTCGGTTGAGAACGCCTGCTTTTGTGTGTCCCAGCGCCAGTTCTCCGCAGGAACAGCTCCGATAATTACAAAATAATTCTATGGAAAAACGCCCCAAACGGGGCGTTTTTGGGGTGTTTATTCCTCTTTTTCCGACTGGACAAAGGCCTGCCAGGGCAGCACATCACTGAGCTCGATGAGCACAGGAGAGTACCCCCCCAGGTTGTCGTAGCCGGGGTTGTTTCGAGCGGGCACACTGCCAGGGGTCACGATGGGCAGGGAGACCACCAGGCTGGTGCCGCCGTCCTGACCGCTCTGGGCGATGACTACGCCGCCGTGGAGGGCGGCGATCCGCTGGGCATTGTACAGGCCCAGGCCGGCCCCTTCCCCGGGACGGGGGACCTCCTCAGGTGCCTCGCCGGAGAACAAGGTGGCCATCCGGTCCTCGGGGATGCCGGCGCCGCTGTCCTTCAGGGAGATGATGACCCGGCCGTTCTCGGCGTGGAACTTCATCTGGACGGAGCCCTCCTTGCCGGCGGCCCGGATGCTGTTGGACACCAGGGCCAGGAGCATCTGGGTCAGCAGGGACTTACTTGCCTGGAAGCCCAGGTTCTGGACGTTGCTGGTGTAGGTGAACCGTACCCCGGCCAGGTCGGCCAGCCAGGCGGCCTCCTGGGCCATGCCCTCGCAGACCATGGCCAGGTCGAAGCCCTCTTCCCGGGGGAAGGTCTTGTCGTTGAGTTCCTGGGTCAGCTCGGCCTGACGGGTGAGCCGGAGCATCTGGTAGACCAGCCGGGTCTGGTTGGCCAGGTCCTGCTGGAAGTCAGCGGTGAGGTTTCTGTGGTCCATCATCCGGCGCATCTTCCATTGGACCGCCGAGAAGTTGGACAGGCACTCCCGCATCCGGAAGACCGAGTTGGAGAAGGGGTGCTTCTCCTGGTCGGCATCGGGCAGGGCCCGCAGGACCAGCAGGTCGCCGCCGTCCATGGGGGAGGCGGTCACCCGGTAGGAATGCTGTCCCAGGGCGACCTCCATGGTCTCGCCGGGGTGCTCGGCCAGGGCGAAGAGCAGGTCTGCGGGGAAGTCGTCTTCCCCCAGGAGGATATCGCCCACTTCGTTTCGCCAGACCAGCTGTCCGCCGAAGAGGTAAAACACCGCCTCAGGAAAGGCCCCGAACAGGGGCTCCAGGCGGGAGGTGAAAAGTTCCATGCTGTCATCTCCTTACACGTGGGATTAGGATGACCCGGCCGGACCGGGAAATTACATTGCTTCGTGACGGTCCCCGGAGGGATATTTGCTTTAGTTTAGCAAATACTGACAGGATTGACAAGAATTTTGTCGAAAAAGGCCTGACTATTCTTAGAAGTTTTCTGGGGAAAAGACTTCCATCTTTTCCAAAAGAGGAGTATAATGACGGTAAGTATGCTGGGCTTACACCGGCATAAAAACGACAAAGAGTGATTCGGAAAGGATTTTGGTTGACATGAGTATCAAAGTCGGTATCAATGGATTTGGCCGCATTGGCCGTTTAGTCCTCCGCCTGGGCGTGGAGCGCCCCGACATCGAGTTCGTAGCTATCAACAGTCACAGCCAGACCCCCGACTACATGGCATATTTATTAAAGTACGACAGCGTCCATGGCCGGTTCCAGGGCGAGGTCGACTGGGAAGGCGATTACCTGATCGTCAACGGCAAGCGCATCCGCGTCTTCAACTGCGAGGAACCCCACGAGATCCCCTGGGGCACCGTGGAAGCCGAGTACATCATCGAGTCCACCGGTAAGTTCACCACCGCAGCCAAGATGAAGGGCCACCTGGAGAGCGGCGCCAAGAAGGTCCTGCTGACCGCCCCCTCCAAGGACGACACCCCCATGTTCGTCATGGGCGTCAACAACGCATCCTATGACAAGAGCATGGACTTTGTTTCCAACGCTTCCTGCACCACCAACTGCCTGGCACCTGTGGCCAAGGTCCTGAACGATGCTTTCGGCATCAAGGAAGGCCTGATGACCACCGTTCACTCCATCACCGGCAGCCAGAAGACCGTGGACGGCACCTCCAAGAAGGACTGGCGCGGCGGCCGTGCAGCTTCCGGCAACATCATCCCCTCCTCCACCGGCGC
>JAFXCU010000141.1 GCA_017521345.1 Ruminiclostridium sp.
CTCCCGGACGGACCCAATGTAACCCGGCCCGCAAATGGCTTCCACTCGCTCCTTCCACTCCTCCGCCCGACCGAACCGGGTGTCGGTCCCTGCCGTGGTCTCGGACAGTATGGGCAGAATATGGGGGTAGCGGGCAGCCGTCTCCTCCATGGCCGCCATGGTCTTTTCCAAGGTACAGAATGAACCGGTGAGGGCAAACCCCACCCTGATCTCCTCCATGGTCATTCCTCCAGTTCCCAAAGAATATGATAGACCGAATCCCGGATGGCCGCCGCAGCCGTGACAGGAGCCGTCCGTCCGGGCAGGCCGGGGGCCTGCAGGACCCGCAGATCCAGTTCTTCGGCCTTCCGGCTGTCCACCCCTCCTGGCGCCGAGGCCAGGTCTAAAATAAACACCTCGGGGCTCACCCAGCCCAGCCGTCTGGCATCCAGCACTTGGGCTGGGATGGTGTTTACGATGAGCTGGAAGCCTCCCAGCTCCCAGGTGAGCTCCTCCAGGCGGATGCTCTCGTAGTTGTACGCAGCCGCCCAGGCCAGATCCTCATAGCCCTTGGCCGCCACGGTGACCCGGGCCCCCAGGGCCCGCATCCGGTGGGCGGTGAGCTTTCCCACCCGGCCAAAGCCCAGGATCAGGACCCTGGCGCTGTGGAGGGTAAAGGGCAGCTGCTCCATGGCCACCTGGACAGCCCCTTCGGCAGTGGGTACGGCGTTGGCCACCATACACTCCTCCCGGGCGTAGTAGTCATGGATCGGCAGGCCCCGCCTCTCCCCTTCCTGCCGAACGGTTTCTGAGACCAGCCCTCCGCAGAGGACCTGCTCCGGCCTCATACGGTCCAGGACCTGGTCCAGGGGAATGGGCTGGCTGCTCAAGGGGGCGTGAAGCATCCCGTCCTTCCCGGTGACCGGCAGGGGCAGGATGACACAGTGGGCCAGAGCCAACTCTCCCAGGTCGCCCTCCTCCTGTCCCAGTCCCATCGTATGGACCGTATGTCCGTCCTCCCGGAGCAGATCTGCCAGGTAAACCTGACGGCGGTCGCCGCCCACCACCCAGATGTTTTTCTCCTCCATAGGCACTCCTCCTTCCCGCCATCCTATGTTTCGATACCCCGGCTGGTTCCATATAGAACAAGCAGGGAGCAGCCCTTGCTACCCCCTGCCCTTTCGTTTCATTGTTTTTCTGCCTGGCTCACCAGTTCTTTTCCTCTTTGGTGCAGTCCTGCTGCTTTTTGCGCTCCTCCACCATTTTCGCAAACCACTCCACCATCTGGGGATCGGTATGAGAGAAGAAAGCGCTCTGTCTGGAGTCCAGCCCTTGGATGACCTTCATGTCCTCTTCGGTCAGCACGAAATCGAAGACCTGCCAGTTCTCCTCCATTCGCTCTGCATGGGTAGACTTGGGGATCACCACGATGCCCCGCTGGATATGCCAGCGAAGGATCACCTGAGCCACAGTCTTGCCGTACTTTTCCCCGATGGCCTTCAGCTCCGGCAGATCAAACATATTGCCTCTGCCCTCCCCAAAGGGTGCCCAGGCCTCCACCTGAACGCCATACTTCTCATGCCAGCCTCTGCTCTCCTCCTGCTGGTGGAGGGGGTGCACTTCGATCTGGTTGACCATGGGCTTGATCCGGGCAAAGGATGCCAGGTCGATCATGCGGTCGGGGTAGAAATTGGAGATGCCGATGGCCCGGAGCTTCCCCTCTTCATACAGATCCTCCAGGGCACGATAGGCCCCATATACATCAGAAAACGGCTGATGCAGCAGACAGAGATCCAGGTAGTCCACCTGCAGCTTCTTTATGGAAGCCAGCACGGACGCTCTGGTGGCCTCATATCCATAGTGTTCGATCCACACTTTAGTGGTGATAAACAGCTCCTCCCGGGGGATCCCACTTTTTGCAATGGCCTGTCCCACTTCCTCCTCATTAAAGTAGGACTGGGCCGTGTCAATGGAACGATAGCCTACCTTCAGGGCATCCAGCACACAGCGTTCGCACTCCTCCTTGGTCACCTGGTAAACACCGTAGCCCAGCATGGGCATTTTGACCCCATTGGACAATGTCACATATTCCATAAGTACCTCCTTGACGAAAAAACATAAAACATGTATAACGAATGTAAGCTCATTATAGAAGTTAAAGTAAACTTTAAGTCAAGGAATTTTTGATTGGGAGGGTCCTATGATATACACGGTAGGTGAAATGGCAAAGCGGTTGGGGGTCGCCCCCTCCACCCTGCGGTTCTATGACAAGGAAGGGCTTCTGCCCTTTGTCGATCGTTCGGAAAGCGGAATCCGCCTCTTCAAGGATGCCGACTTCGAGTGGCTGCGCATCATCGAGTGTTTAAAAAAGACCGGGATGCCGCTAAAGGATATCAAAGATTTTATCGTGATGGCCATGGCCGGAGACGACACCATTGAGGACCGTCTGGTTCTCATCCAAAAGCAGCGGGAATCTGTAGAGAGACAAATCAGAGAGCTCACCGAGATCCACCAGGTCCTACGCTTCAAACAGTGGTATTACGAAACTGCAAAAGCGGAAGGAACCACCTCCGTTCCCCGTTCCATGCCCCTGGAGGAACTGCCGGAGGAATTCCGGGAAGTCAGAAAGCATCTTCGCGGAGAGTAAAAAAGAGAAAGGCATTTCTGCCTTTCTCTTTTTCTGTTAATCCAGGAAGGAGACCCAGTTCATATCCCGGTCGGCCACCGTGTACTGGAGGCTGTTGTCCTCGATCTCAAAGTATTCGTCGGGAACCTCAAAGGGATTGAAGCCGTCCTTCTTCCAGAAGTCGCGGATGGCCTCAATATCCTCGGTGATGTCCTTCTCAGGCTCCTTGAAGCAGTTCACCAGGTTGTTCAGGTGGCCCAGCATCTTGTCAGCACGGGCGCTGTACTCGGTGTCGATGCGGTACTCACGGTTCATCACGCCCCGGAAGCGAAGGGCAGACTCCTCGTCGTCCACCACGGTCAGGAACACATGGAAGATCAGGCCCAGGCCGCCCAGGTTGTAATATCCGTTGTAGTCCATCAGGTCCTGGGGCTTCTCCACCTTGGGGCAGGGGAACATCATCTCGGGCAGGGTGCCGCCATTCTCGGCACGAACGGCGTCCACCTGGTCGTGAGGGATGCAGTCCACTGCCATATAGCGGGACATCCAGCCCTGGATCATGGCCTCTGCATCGGCCAGAGAGTGGAACTCTTCGAATCGGGTCTCATGGCGGTCATTGCCGCTCATGGCCTGCATCAATACAAAAAAGCGATCGTTCATCATGATTCTCCTTTGCTCAGTGTGTTTCGTCCAGGGTGCATCCCAGCATCCGGACCTCAGGTTCCAGTGTGACGCCGGTCTGATCCAGGACGGTCTGCCGCACCAGGCGGATCAGGTCCAGGATATCCCGGCAGGTAGCGTTTCCAACGTTAATGACAAAGCCTGCGTGCTTCTCCGACACCTGGGCTCCCCCCACGGTCTTTCCCTTCAAGCCGCACTGTTCGATCAGACCGCCGGCAAAATGACCGGGGGGCCGCTTGAAGGTGGAGCCGGCACTGGGGAACTCCAGGGGCTGCTTGGACCGGCGGCGCCGGGCCAGGTCGGCCATCTTCTCCCGAATGGCAGCAGGATCGCCTTTGGTGAGTTCCAGGCAGGCCTCGGTAATGAGCCAGGGCTTACGGGAAAAAATACTGGTGCGGTAGCCCAGTTCCATTTCATCCTTTTCCAGCCGGTGGAGGGTCCCCTCCTCGTCCAGGCACTCCGCCCAGCGGATGACCTGGACAAGCTCCCCGTCGTAGGCACCGGCGTTCATAAACACGCCGCCCCCCATAGTACCGGGGATGCCGTGGGCAAACTCCAGACCGGTAAGTCCGTGGTCAGCCGCAAAGACTGCTGCCTGGGCCAGGGTCACGCCCGAGCCCACACGAAGGGTAGTCTCCCCTTCCAGCTCCAGTTTCATAAGGCCCCCGGCCATCTTGATGACAAAGGCGTCCACGCCCTCGTCAGCCACCAGCAGGTTGGAGCCTTCGCCCAGGAAAAAGGGCTTCACCCCTTCCTCCGCAGCCAGCTTCAGAATCACAGCCAGGTCCTCCCCGGTTTTGGGCAGGGCCATCAGGGCGGCGGGACCACCCACCTTGAAGGATGTGTGGCGGGACATGGGTTCCCGGGTGCGCAGTTCTAAGGCTGGCAGGGCAGCCTGCAATTTCTCTTGGAGTGTTCCGAATTGATCCATGGAATACCTCCATCTCTAGTTTCGTTGCCTCTATTATAGCAGATTACGAAAGGAAAAAGTAGCTGTTTTGTAAAATTTCCTGAAGATAGAAACACCGGCTGCGGAGGATACCGCAGCCGGTGTATTTTATTTGGAAAAAATTATGCGTCAAAGGAGATGGAGACCACTTCGTCTTCCTCCACCACTTCCATGGTGTCCTCTTCGAAGGTGATGTCCAGGATCTCGTCCTCGGCATCCTCGTTCTTCTCAGCTGCCACCTCGGCCACAGCCTCATAGGGGGACTGCTTTGCCTCGGGACGGCCGTCGTCACGGGGGTTCACCTGGCGGTAAGCAGCCAGGCCGGAACCGGCGGGGATGAGCTTACCGATGATGACGTTCTCCTTCAGGCCGCGCAGGTGGTCCACCTTGCCCTTGATGGCAGCCTCGGTCAGGACCTTGGTGGTCTCCTGGAAGGATGCTGCAGACATGAAGGAGTCGGTGGCCAGAGAGGCCTTGGTGATACCCATGAGCAGGGTGGTAGCGGTGGGCAGAACCAGCTCGCTGCCGTCCTCGTGGGTCTCGCCTGCGTCGATGCGGGCCTGAACGGCTGCCTTGGCATCCAGATACTCGATGACCTCAACGGTAGCACCGGAGAGCAGCTCGGAGTCGCCGGGCTCTTCCACACGGACCTTCCGCATCATCTGGCGGACGATGATCTCGATGTGCTTGTCGTTGATGTCAACGCCCTGCTGACGGTAGGGCTTCTGAACTTCCTGGATCAGGTAGTCATGGACAGCGGAGACGCCGCGGATGCGCAGGACCTCGTGGGGAGACAGAGCACCCTCGGTCAGCTGATCGCCCTTGGTAACGTAGTCGCCGTCCTTGCAGCGGATGCCGCCGCTGTAGGGCAGAGCATAGGTGACCACCTCACCGTCGTCGCCGGTGATGGTAACGTTGCAGATGGTGACACGCTTGCTCTCCTCCATGGTCACCCGGCCGCTGATCTCTGCCAGCTGAGCCATCTTCTTGGGCTTGCGGGCTTCGAACAGTTCTTCGACACGGGGAAGACCCTGGGTGATATCGCCGCCGGCGACGCCGCCGGTGTGGAAGGTACGCATGGTCAGCTGGGTACCAGGCTCACCGATGGACTGAGCTGCGATGATACCGACAGCCTCGCCCTCGCCAACGGGCTCGCCGATGGCCAGGTTCATGCCGTAGCACTTGGAGCAGACGCCGATGCGGGCGCGGCAGGTCAGGACGGAGCGGATCTTCAGGCTGGTGATGCCGTGGTCCTCCAGGACCTTGGCATCGTCCATGGTCATCATGTGATCCTTGGTGAACAGCAGCTCGCCGGTGGCGGGATCCACCACGTCCTCCACAGGATAGCGGCCCTTCAGGCGCTCTGCGAAGGTTTCGATGACCTGGCCGTTCTCGCTGATCTCGCTGACGGTGATGCCTTCGTCCACGCCGCAGTCCTTCTCACGAATGATGACCTCCTGGGAGACATCAACCAGACGGCGGGTCAGGTAACCGGAGTCAGCGGTACGCAGTGCAGTATCGGCCATACCCTTACGGGCGCCTCTGGCGGAGATGAAGTACTCCAGGACGGACAGGCCTTCACGGAAGTTTGCCTTAACGGGGATCTCGATGGTACGACCGGAGGTATCTGCCATCAGGCCGCGCATACCGGCCAGCTGACGGATCTGAGCCATAGAACCACGAGCGCCGGAGTCTGCCATCATGAAGATGGGGTTGTAGCGGTCCAGGTTGTCCTGCAGGGCCTCGGTGATGTCCTTGGTGGTCTGCTCCCAGGCCTTAACGACCAGACGATACCGTTCGTCGTTGGTCAGGAAGCCTCGCTTGAACTGACGTTCGATCTTGACGATCTCCTTCTCGGTCTCCTTGATGAGAGGATACTTCTTCTGGGGGATGGTCATATCGTAGATAGAGACGGTCAGAGAGCCCAGGGTGGAGTAGTGATAGCCGCGGGCCTTGATGATATCCAGAACTTCTGCAGACTTGGTGAAGCCGTGGGCGATGATGCACTTGTCGATGATCTTGGACAGCTGCTTCTTGCCGGTGACGAAGTTGATCTCGGGCTCGAAGCAGTGTTCGGGATCCTGACGGTCCACGAAGCCCAGGTCCTGAGGAATGCCGTCGTTGAAGATCAGGCGGCCTACGGTGGTGCGGACCATCTGGCTGAGCTGCTCACCCTGGAACTCGCCGGTCATGCGGACCAGGATGGGCACATGGAGCTCCAGCTCGCCCTCGTCGTAGGCCAGCAGGGCCTCGTCGGGGCTGGAGAAGGCATGAAGGACTTCCTTGGGCTGCTCATCGGTGCCGGCCACACGGCGGGCCTCAAAGCCGGAGGTGGGCATCTTGCGGCCGTCCACGTCGATCCAGATGTGGTCGCTCTCGCTGATAGTACCGGCGTCCAGAGCTGCCACAGCCTCAGCCACGGAATCATACAGATAGTCGGGGTTGGGCAGGGCGTCCTTTTCGTAGGTCAGGTAGTAGGAACCCAGAATCATATCCTGGGTGGGAACGGTAACGGGGCCGCCGTCCTGGGGACGCAGCAGGTTGTTGGCAGAGAGCATCAGGATGCGGGCCTCTGCCTGTGCCTCTGCGGACAGGGGCACGTGAACAGCCATCTGGTCGCCGTCGAAGTCGGCGTTGAATGCGGTACAGACCAGGGGGTGCAGCTTGATGGCACGGCCCTCAACCAGGACAGGCTCGAAGGCCTGGATGCCCAGACGGTGCAGGGTGGGTGCACGGTTCAGCATGACGGGGTGGTCCTTGATGATGAAGTCCAGAGCGTCCCAGACCTCAGCACGGCCGCGGTCCACCATCTTCTTGGCGGACTTGATGTTGTTGGCCAGGCCGTCTTCCACCA
>JAFXCU010000142.1 GCA_017521345.1 Ruminiclostridium sp.
GGAATGCAAGGGGCACGCCAGAAGGGACGCAGCTGCTTCGCATCTGCCGTCCTTGCAGCGTAGCTGCTGCGGACCTCGCGGCGCGGACATGCCCCCGGCATGTCCTTGTTTCGCCGCTCCCCCTCTCAGGGTTCGAGTCCCTTCTGGTACAAAAACAAAAAACCTGCCGCCCAACGGGCAGCAGGTTTTTTGGCACGCCAGAAGGGACTCGAACCCCCAACCCTCAGAACCGGAATCTGATGCGCTATCCATTACGCTACTGGCGCTTGTTCACTTGCCAAATTATTATATCAGCCAATCCCTAAAAAGTAAAGGCGTTTTTTGTCGTTTCTCAAAAACTTTTCCATCTCCCGGTCCAAAAAAACACCCCCGGGAGATCCCGGGGGTGCGCAAAAATCAATAGTTTTCTGCCCGGACTTCGAAGTAAGCCTGGGGATGGTAGCAGGTGGGGCAGACCTCGGGGGCCTTGGTGCTCAGGACCAGGTGGCCGCAGTTGCGGCACTCCCACAGGGTCACGCCGCTCTTTTCAAAGACCTCCTTGGCCTCCACGTTGTGGAGCAGGCGGCGGTAGCGCTCCTCATGGGCCTTTTCTACGGCAGCCACGTTGCGGAACTGCTCAGCCAGCTCGGGGAAACCTTCCTCCTCAGCCTCACGGGCCATGCGGGCATACATGTCGTTCCACTCATAGCTCTCGCCCTCGGCGGCGTGGAGCAGGTTCTGGGCGGTGTCGCCCACCTCACCCAGGTGCTTGAACCACAGCTCGGCGTGCTCCTTCTCGTTGTCGGCAGTCCGCAGGAAGATATCTGCGATCTGCTCAAAGCCGGCCTTCTTTGCCACGGAAGCAAAATAGGTGTACTTGTTCCGGGCCTGGGACTCACCGGCAAAGGCTTCCCACAGGTTCTTCTCGGTCTTGGTGCCGGCGTAGCGGTTCTTCACCACAGGGGCCTCCTTGGACTCGTCGTACTTGACAAACTTATCTGCGCCGTGGTGGCAGACGGGGCATTCAAAATCGGGGGTCATGGGGCCCTCGTGAATATGCTTGCAAACAGTGCACTTCCATTTTTCCATAATAAATTCCTCCTTAAACTTTCTTGGGTTCTTTCCCTTCATGTTGGTCATATGATACCAGATAAAATCGGTCCAGTACTGTGACTCTATCACCAAACATTATTTTTTCCCAGCAAATGAAAAAAATCATTTTTTCTTCATTTTCATTTGTCTTTTTCTCGATTCTGTATTACAATGAATGACAGCCCCGCGTGAATCTTTCCGCCGGGACTTTTTTCGCCTTATGGAGGCAACTATGGTCTATCAAAATGTACTGGAGGCCCTGGGCGGCACTCCTCTCATCAAGCTCTCCCGCATGGTTCCTGCAGGTTCTGCAGACGTGCTGGTGAAATACGAAGCTCTCAACGTGGGCGGGTCCATCAAGACCCGCAGCGCATACAATATGATCTGTGACGCAGAAGCCCACGGGCTCCTGCACCCCAACTCCATCATCGTGGAGCCCACCAGCGGCAACCAGGGCATCGGCCTGGCCCTGGTGGGAGCCGTAAAGGGCTACAAGGTCCGCATCATCATGCCCGATTCCGTCAGCCACGAGCGGCGGAAGCTGGTCCGGGCCTACGGCGGCGAGCTGGTCCTGGTCCACGACGACGGAGACCTTGGCGCCTGCATCCACGCCTGCCTGGAGACCGCCCTGCAGATGGCGGCAGAGGACCCCAACGTGTGGGTCCCCCAGCAGTTCTCCAACCCGGCCAACCCCGCCGTCCACAAGTCCCAGACCGCTCTGGAGATCCTGGACCAGGTGGAGGGGGAGATTCACGGTTTCTGCGCCGGTGTGGGCACCGGCGGCACCCTGACCGGCATCGGCCACGTGCTGAAGGATCGCTTCCCGGACATGAGCATCTGGGCCGTGGAGCCGGAAAACGCCGCCATCCTCTCCAAGGGCCGCATCACCACCCACCTGCAGATGGGCATCGGCGACGGCATCATCCCGGAAAACCTGGACCTGGACCTCTACGACGACGTGACCATCATCACCGACGAGGAGGCCATCGACACTGCCCGGCGGCTGGCCCTGGAGGAGGGCCTGCTGTGCGGCATCTCCAGCGGCTCCAACGTCACCGCCGCCCTGCGGATGGCAGAGAAGCTGGGCCCCGGCAAGACCGTGGTGACCATCCTGCCGGACACCGGCGAACGGTATTTCAGCACCCTGCTGTTTGAAGAAAATTGACAGAACCCCCAGGATACAGACGTATCCTGGGGATTTCTTTTGTGGGCGGGAGCGTGTCCTCAGCGAAGCGAA
The DNA here is from genome assembly GCA_017521345.1 of Ruminiclostridium sp. The sequence continues at coordinate 2,309 of JAFXCU010000142.1, forward strand.
AATCGTAGGGGCGCATCACGATGCGCCCGCCACCCGAAGGGTTCGACCTACGTTTTCCGGGCGATTCGTGAATCGCCCCTACAACTTGTCTGATGCCGTCATCCCCAAAGGGGCCGATTCCATATCGGCCCCTTTTTGTAAACACATACTTGACAAATGTAGCTACACACGCTATGATATAATTACACTTGTAGCTACAAAAGGAGGGTGTTCTATGTCCCCCAACAAACACACCATCACCGATTCGGAATACACCATTATGAAGATCCTGTGGGCATCCCAGGAGAAGTGCACCGTGGCCGACGTGGTCAGCGCCCTGGACGACAGGCAGTGGACGGCCTCCACCGTCTCCACCTTCCTCCAGCGTCTGCTGAAAAAGGAGGTCGTGGGCTGTGAAAAGAAGGGCAAGGCCAACCTCTACTACCCCCTGGTCGCCCGGGCCGACTACGACCTCCAGGAGACCGAGACCTTCCTGGGCAAGGTCTACCAGGGCTCTGTGAAAAACCTGGTGGCCGCCCTGTACGAGAACCAAAAGCTGTCTCAGGCAGACATCGACGACCTGAGATCCCTTTTCGAACTGGAGTGAGCCCATGTATGACCTGTTCCAAACGGTGCTCCGGCTGAGCCTGCTGGGGAGCGGCGTGATCCTGGTCCTCCTGTGCCTGAAGCCCCTGCTGACCCGGGCGGTCCCGCCTCGGTGGCAGACCTGGCTCTGGACCCTGGCCCTGCTGGTCCTGGTACTGCCGGTGTATCAGTGGGTCCCAGTCCCCCAGGCTGTCCCGGAGTCCCTCCCTCTGCCGGTCCAGCAGACCCAAGCCTCAACAGAGGAGATCCAAACCCAAGCCCCGCAGGACACCCAGCCGGTCTCCCCTGCTCCCCAACCAACCCCGCCCCCAGACCCTCAAAGCCAGGGGCTCACCCGGGATCATCTGGGGTACCTTTGGTTGGCAGGGACCGGGGCTTTCCTGATGTTCCTGCTGGGCAGTTACGGCCGTTTCCGCTTCCATCTCCTTAAGAATTCCATCTGTTTTTCTGAACACCCTCTCCTGGAGGAGGTCCGGCAGTCCCTGGGCATCCGTCGGCACATCCCTCTGCGGTGGGCCCCCGGCCTGTCCTCTCCTATGCTGGTGGGGATCCTCTTCCCGGCGGTCTATCTGCCGGACCCAAACCTGCCTGAGACCCATCTGCGGATGATCCTCCTCCACGAGCTGACCCACTACAAGCGGAAAGATCTGCTCCTGAAATGGCTGGCCCTTCTGGTGAATGCCGTCCACTGGTTCAACCCTCTGGCTTATCTGCTCACCCGCAGTTTGGGCCAGGCCTGCGAGGACGCCTGCGACCGGGACGTGACCCGGGACATGACCCTCCAGGAGCGCAAGCTGTACATGTCCACCATCCTTACTCTGGCCCAAGCCTGAAAGGAGGCGACCCCCATGCTGGAGAACCTGTACACTACCAAAATGAGCAACGACAAGGAAAAACTGAAAACCCGCCTGGAGAACATCCAGCGGGAACCCAAGAGGAAGCACACCGCCCTGGGCCTGCTGGTCACCCTGGTGCTGGCGGCCGCCCTGACGGTGGGCACCCTCTGTCTGGCCGCCAACGAAAACGAGGACGTCACTATGACCGACCAGGAATTTGCCGCCTTTCTGGACCAGCCCTGGGGCGCCGTGATGGCCTCCCTGGACTACGCCGACGAGGAGATCCTGGTGTTCCATTATAACGAGGCCCTCTGTGTGGTGGACCTGGCGAACCAGTCCACCTTCCGGCACATCCTTGACCTGTGGGACCTGAACCTCCCCACCGCCGCCCAGGGGGATGTCTTCCTCCAGGTGGATGTGGCCCAGGACGGCTCCCAGGCCTATCTGTCCACCGGCGGCATGACCGATCTGGCGGCGGAATACGACACCTACGTGGTGGATCTGTCCACCGGACAGGTGGAAAAAGGCAAGATCCCCCAGGACGCAGACCTCTTCCGGGGCCATCAGCAGACCTTGGAAGCTGTTCCCGATGCTGCCGGCTGGTACAGCGTTTTTGCCGTCACCGTGGGGGACCAGACCTACTACCTGAGCAATGGCGGCCCTATGGTCCGCCATCTCCAGCTGGTGACCCGCTGGGCCGACGGCAGACCGGACAAGGTCTGGTACCTCTTCGGGGAACCAGACATCATTTCAGATGCGGCCATTGGAGACCTCTACGCTATGACGGTCAACTACATGGACAGCGAATTCCATCAGGTCTATGACCCCCACTATGATATCCAAGAACTGACCCTCAGCAACTGGCAGCAAAACGGCAACGAGGCAACCTTCTTCTATACCATGACCTACCTCCATTACAATCGGGACCCCAGCAAGGTGGCCTACATCCAGAGCGTCAAAAATGACCCGGAACTGTACGAATCCCTGTGCAAAGATTACCTGGCGTTGCAGACATCCAACTATGCTTTTAAGATCATCTGGGAAGGAGACTCCCCTGTCTTGTATTCTGAAGTGGATGTAGAGGGCGGGGTTGAGTATCATGGCCCCATTACCATCGATAACTTTGTGATGGGTTCCCAGTCGGAGGACACCGCCCCTTCCGAGCCTTCCCAGCAGCAAACCACCCACTTCAGTGCCCTGGACTTCCAGGCAGGCAATTATCTGTCCGGAGCCTTCACCCGGGTCCTCTCCCCCTACTTTGACATCACGGAGCAGGCTATGAGCGAATGGACCCCCGTCGGGGAGGACGAAGCCACCTTCCTTTACACCATAACCTACAGAAAGTATCCTTCTGCGGGGGATACCCTAGACACCACCCTTCCCACAGAGCAGTTGACCTATGCCATGAAGGTCGCCCGGGACGAGAACAGGCTGATCTTCTACCGGGACATAAGCGGGATTGGCGGAGGGGAATACACCGGACCGGAGTGGGTCCCCACGGATGTGCAGTCTCTGGTCAGTCTGCCATAAAGTTCAACTCCCTCCGTCACGGCTTCGCCGTGCCACCTCCCTCGGAGAGGGAGGCTGATTCTGCAAAAAAGGACGTGAGCCAAAGCTCACGTCCTTTTTTATGTTCTAATTTAAATCAACTCTGCGATCTCCTGAACCAGCTGCTCGGTGGTGTTCCAGCCGATGCAGGGGTCGGTGATGGACTTGCCATAGACACCCTCGCCGATCTTCTGGCTGCCCTCCTCCAGGTAGGACTCCACCATGAAGCCCTTCACCATCTTTCGGATGTGGTCGGAATGACGGCAGGAGTGGAGGACCTCCTTGCAGATGCGGGGCTGCTCCCAGTACTGCTTGTTGGAGTTGGAGTGGTTGGCGTCCACGATGAGTGCCATGTTTTCCAGGCCCTTGGCGGCGTAGGCCTGGTAGAGCCGCTCAATCTCCTCAAAGTGATAGTTGGGGATGGCCTCGCCGTGGCGGTTCACATAGCCACGGAGAATGGCGTGGGCCAGGTTGTTGCCGGTGGTCTCCACCTCCCAGCCACGGTAGATGAAGGTGTGCTGGCGCTGGGCGGCCAGGATGGAGTTGAGCATCACGGAGATATCGCCGCTGGTGGGGTTCTTCATACCCACAGGGACGGCAATGCCGCTGGCGGTGAGGCGGTGCTCCTGGTTCTCCACGCTGCGGGCGCCCACCGCCACGTAGGACAGCAGGTCGGAGAGGTACCGGTAGTTGTCCGGGTAGAGCATCTCGTCGGCGGTGGACAGGCCGGTCTCGGCCA
>JAFXCU010000143.1 GCA_017521345.1 Ruminiclostridium sp.
CATTCCAAAAGTGGGGGATTACAGCCTGACCCGCGCCTGCTTAGCAGGCACTCTCAGGCTGAGAAGTGTTTTTCGGCACGCACATGTCGCGCCGAAAAACGAATCTAACTTTCTTTCGCCGCTGCGGCGGCGAAACTCTGCAAGGCTTTATTTAAACGATTTTTCTCTGACAGACGACAGCATTTTCCACCGGATTTTGTGGAAAAGTGGAAGGTCCTCTGTGGATAAGAAAAATTGTCCACATTCGCCAAAATTCTTTTCCCAAGGGTTTTCCCCGACCCGGGTGGACAAAAAAGCCCTGCAAAATCTGGAGAAAATGGAGTTTTCCACTTTTCCCGGCCCCCTACTACCACTATCACTACCCATATTTCCTGTTCTCCCTCTCTAGCGGGGAGAGAACAGGGTTCCTATCCTTTCCAAGTATGGAGGTTTACCCAATGAAATTTACCTGTGAAAAAGCTCTGCTCCAGAGCGCCATCCTCACCGCCTCCCGTGCTGTCTCTCCCAAGAGCACCATTCCCGCCCTGGAAGGCCTGCTGCTGGAGGCCGAGGACTCCGGCACCGTGTTCATCACCGGCTACAACCAGGAGACCGGCATCCGTTCCGCCGTCCAGGCAGATGTCCAGGAGACCGGCTCCATGGTCCTTCCCGCCCGCCTCTTCGGTGAGATCATCCGCAAGATGGCCGACGACACTGTCATTTTCCAGGAGGAAAACCTGAAGGTCCACATTTCCTGCGGCATGAGTGAGTTCGACCTCATGGGCATCGACCCCGAGGACTTCCCGGAGCTGCCCACCGTGGAGTATCAGAACTCCCTGGAGATCCAGGAGCAGACCCTCCGTGCCATGATCGGCCAGACCATCTTCGCCGTCAGCCAGGACGAGAGCCGTCCGGTCCACACCGGCACCCTCTTCGTGGTGGACGACGACGGCCTGACCCTGGTGGCTGTGGACGGCTTCCGCCTGGCCCTCCGCCGGGAGAAGGTGGAAAAGAAGAACGGCTCCTTCGAGTTCGTGGTCCCCGGCGCCTCCCTGAGCGAGGTGGAAAAGATCTGCCGGGAGACCGATGAGCTGGTCTCCATCCACCAGGGCACCCGTCACATCCTCTTCAAGATTGGCTCCACCATCCTCATCTCCCGCCGTCTGGAGGGTGAGTTCCTGGCCTGGCGTCAGGCCATCCCCCGGAACAACCCCGTGAAGGTCACCGCCAACACCAAGCAGCTGCTCTCCTGCATGGACCGTGTCTCCCTCATCGTCAGCGAAAAGCTCAAGAGCCCCCTGCGCTGCGTCATGGGAGACGGAGAGATCGACATCACCACCAAGACCGCCATCGGCACCGCCCATGACTGCTGCCCCGTGGAAGGAAACGGCGGCGGCCTGGAGATCGGCTTCAACAACAAGTACATGATGGACGCCCTGAAGGCCGCTCCCATGGAGAAGGTGACCCTGGAGCTGTCCAGCCCCATCACCCCCTGCATCATCGTGCCTGCGGAAGGGGAAGAGAATTTCTTATTCATGGTCTTACCTGTAAGATTGAAAGCAGACTACTAAAGTAAGACTTTTGGAATGGACTTGCAGCCCATTCCAAAAGTGAGGGATTGCGGCCTGCTGCAGCGCACGGGCCATAGGCCCGCACGTTTGCAGGCCGAGAAGTATGATTTCCGATGCGCATGTCATCGGAAATCATGGATCAAATTTTGTTCCGCCTTCTGCGGAAGGCGGAATTCTGCGAAGCTTTTATCAAGTTGGAGGTACTATGGAAAGAGAAGTTGTTTCCATTGAGACTGAATTCATCAAGCTGGACTCCCTGCTGAAGCTGGCCAACGTGGTGGGCAGCGGCGGGGAGGCCAAGATCATCATCCAGGAGGGTGAGGTCCTAGTCAACGGCGAGCCCTGCACCATGCGGGGCAAGAAGATCCGACCCGGCGACGTGGTCACCCTGGCCGGGGTGGAGATCGTGGTCGAATGAGGGTCCTGTCCATTTCCCTGGACGGCTTTCGGAACTATGAGGATTTCTCTGCCCAGTTTGTCCCCGGGGTGAACGTCATCTGCGGGGAGAACGCCCAGGGAAAGACCAACCTGCTGGAGGCCATCGGCTTTCTGTCCGGGGCAAAGTCCCACCGGGCCCGGGGGGACAAGGAGCTCATTTCCTTTCACCGGGACACGGGGACCATCACCGCCCAGGTGGAGAGCCGGGGCAGGGACTTTCTCATTGAGGCCCAGCTCTTCCGGGGAGCCCGAAGAAAGCTCTTCGTCAACCACGTCAAATGCAAGACCGCCGGAGAGCTCTCCGGCATCGTCCAGACCGTTCTGTTCTGTCCGGAGGATCTGGCTCTCATCAAATCCGGCGCGGCCGAACGCCGGTCCTTTCTGGACCAGGCCATCTGCCAGCTGCGGCCCCGGTACGCCGAGGCCCTGAGCCAGTACCACAAGCTCCTGGACCACAAGACCCGCATCCTGCGGGACTGGGAGAAAAACCCCAGCCTGCTGAACGTCCTGGAGGATTTCAACGAGGCCATGGCCCGGGCCGGCGCCCTGGTCATCCACTATCGGGCCCATTTTGTGAAAAAGCTGGCGGTGAAGGCCGCTCAGATCCAGGAGGAGTTCTCCGGGGGACGGGAGGACCTGGCCCTGTCCTACCACACCGTCAGTACCGTGACCGATCCCCTGGGTCCCACGGTAGAAATATACGAGGCCATCCGCCGCCACCAGGACAGCCATGCCCGGGCGGAGCTGGATGCCCGTTCCTGCCTGTCCGGCCCCCACAAGGACGATCTCATCGCCATGATCGGGGGGCAGCCCGCCCGGCAGTTTGCCTCCCAGGGCCAGACCCGGACGGCCGCCCTGTCCTTGAAGCTGGCTGAACGGGAGCTCTTCCAGGACGACACCGGTCAGTGGCCCATCCTTCTGCTGGATGACGTCCTCTCCGAGCTGGACGCCCGCCGCCAGGACTTCGTCCTCCGGCGGATCAAGGGGGGTCAGGTCTTCATCACCGGCTGTGAAAAGCCCCAGGGTGAGTTTGGCGAAGGCCTGGTCCTGGGCATCAAGGCCGGAAAACTGGCGGAAGTTGACCTTTGACGGAAAGGCGTGGCACCACGCTGCGTAGGGAATGGTCTTGACCATTCCGCCCGTCCACGCACTTACGTCGGAACGGTCAAGACCGTTCCCTACATCAAGATCGGCAGGATAGGATGTAGGGGCGGATGATAGCCGCCCCCACATAAAAGTACGTAACGAAAACACGAAGGGAGGGTCTGTCCATGTATCTGCACCTGGGTGCCTCGGTGGTCATCCATCAGGATGACATCCTGGGGATCTTCGACCTGGACAATACCACCTGGTCCCGCCATACCAGGGATTTTCTCTCCCTGGCCGAACTGGAGGGGCGGGTGGTGAGCATCGGCGACGACCTGCCCAAATCCTTCACCCTCTGCCAAAACAAGGCGGGGGAAGTGACCGTCTATCTGTCTCAGCTCTCCTCGGCCACCCTGTTCAAGCGCATGGAGTCCGGGAGCTTTGAGAACTTCTGATATCCCTTTTATTCTCGCATTTGGAGGTTATCCTATGGATCAGTTGGAAAATAAGACCACCACAGCGGTGGAACATGAATACGGCGCCTCGGAGATCCAGGTGCTGGAAGGTCTGGAGGCCGTCCGGAAGCGTCCGGGTATGTACATCGGCTCCACCTCCGCCAGCGGCCTGCATCATCTGGTGTATGAGATCGTGGATAACTCCATCGACGAGGCCCTGGCGGGCTACTGCACCGAGATCGGGGTGACCATCGGCAAGGGCAACACCATCACCGTCACCGACAACGGCCGCGGCATCCCCGTGGACATCCAGCAGCAGACCGGCAAGTCCGCCCTGGAGGTTGTCTTTACCATCCTCCACGCCGGCGGCAAGTTCGGCGGCGGCGGCTACAAGGTCTCCGGCGGCCTTCACGGTGTGGGCGCCTCCGTGGTTAACGCCCTGAGTGAGTGGCTGGAGGTCCGGGTCCACAAGAACGGCAGCATCCATGAGATGAAGTTTGCCCGTGGCCATGTGACCCAGCCCATGACCATCATCGGCACCACCGACCGCACCGGCACCGAGGTCACCTTCAAGCCCGACCCGGAGATGTTCACCGACACCACCGAGTACGACTATGAGACCCTCCATACCCGCATGCGGGAGGAGGCCTTCCTGAACGCCGGTCTCTCCATCACCATCACCGATGAGCGTGGGGAGGAGCCCGTGGGCGAGACCATGTGCTACGAGGGCGGTATCCGGGAGTTCGTCACCTTCCTGAACCGGAACAAGACCGCCGTTCATGACCAGGTCATCTACATGGCCGGGTCCCGGGAGGACTCCATGGCCGAGGTGGCTCTTCAGTACAACGACAGCTACAGTGAGATCATCGTCTCCTTCGCAAACAACGTCCACACCCCCGAGGGCGGCATGCATGAGGAGGGCTTCAAGCGTGCCCTCACCAATGCCCTCAACGCCTACGGCCGGAAGTCCAAGCTTCTGAAAGAGGACGACAAGATCACCGGCGATGACTATCGTGAGGGCCTCACCTGTGTCATCTCCGTCAAGCTCACCGAGGCCCAGTTTGAGGGCCAGACCAAGGCCAAGCTGGGCAACTCCGAGATCCGCACCCTGGTCAACGCCGTAGTCAGCGAAAAGCTGGAGATCTTCCTGGAGGAGAACCCCTCCGTGGGCCGGGCCATCCTGGAAAAGGCCCTCAACGCCGCCCGTGCCCGGGAGGCCGCCCGGAAGGCCAGAGAATCCGTCCGCCGCAAGACCGGTCTGGAATCC
>JAFXCU010000144.1 GCA_017521345.1 Ruminiclostridium sp.
AGGACAGGCGGCCCGTGGCGGTGACGGTGTTCTGGAAGCAGGTGTGGATGCGGCCGTCGTCGGCAATGACCTTGGACAGGCCCTCCACATAGGTGGAATTCAGCTTGGTGAGCTGACGGTACTCTAGATCTGCTCAATGATGGGGTGGGCCATCCGGAGCTTTTCCAGGACCTCGGCGCTGGTGGAGTAGCCCGTCTTGGTCTTCTTCACGGGGGGCAGGCCCAGCTTTTCAAAGAGGACCACACCCAGCTGCTGGGTGGAGTTCAGGTTGAATTCCTCCCCGGCCAGCCGCCAGATCTCCTCCTGGAGGGCGGCAATGCCGGTCTTCAGGATCTGGCCGAACTGTTCCAGGGCTTGGTCGTCTACCAGCATACCTGCCACTTCCATCCGGGCCAGGACGGCACGCAGGGGCATCTCCACCTGGTCATAGACGGCGAGCAGTTCTAACTCCTCCAGTTTTTCCGGTAAAATCTGAAACAGCGCCTGAATGAGGCTGGCGTGGCTGGCCATGGCCTCCAGTGCCTTGGCAGAGGCCTCCTCATCCTTCCAGGCCTTGGCTCCCGTGTAGTCCTTGGCGGGGGGATAGGCCTGGCCGAAGTACTGGGCGCCCAGCTTGTCCAGGTCGTAGCTGCCGTCGGTGGGGGACAGCAGGTAGGCGGCAATGGCCGCGTCAAAGTCGAAGCCCTGGGCCTCGTACCCACGGTGCAGGGCCTGGGTCATCACATCCTTGGTGTTGAAGCCCAGCTTCTTGCCGGGACCGGACAGGAGGTCCTTGACAAAGTCCCAGTAGTTGGGCAGGTCGCTCTCCCGGACCAGGGCGGCGTTCTCGCCGCTTTCCCCCCAGCACACCGCCAGGGCAGACAGGTCGGGGAGGGTCAGCAGGGAGATGGTCTGGTCCTTCCACAGGTCCAGCAGCTCCCAGGCCCGGTCAGGGGTGGTGATCCGCTGGGTCTGGCAGGCACTGCTCTGGCAGGCGCACTCGGCCTTGGGGGCCTCGGCTGCCTCCAGGCCCATCTGGGCAATGAGCTTGTGGAAGTCCAGTTCCAGGAAGAGTTCCCGCAGGATGGCGGCGTTCACCGGCTTTTTCAGGGTCTCCTCCGGGGTGAAGTCCATGGGGGCGTCGCACCGGATGGTGCACAGCTCAAAGGACTGGAAAGCACTCTCCCGGCCCTCGGTGAGCTTCTTCTTCACGCCGGGCTTGGCATTGAGGGTCTCCCCATCCAGCCGGTCGTAGATCTCTTTCAGGGTGCCGTTCTCGTGAAGGAGGGCCATGGCGGTCTTTTCGCCCACACCAGGGACACCGGGGATGTTGTCGGAGGCGTCCCCCATGAGGGCCTTCAGGTCCACCATCTGGGGGGGCTCAAAGCCGTAGACCTCTCGGAAGGAGGCGGGGTCCATCTCCTTGGTGGTGGTCTTTCCCATGCGGCTGGTGACCAGCTCAATATAGGTGTGGTCGGTGACCAGCTGGAGGGAGTCCTTGTCGCCCGTGGCCACCCGGCAGTCCCACCCGGCAGCCTCGCACTTCCGGGAGATGGTGCCGATGAGGTCGTCGGCCTCCCAGCCGGCCAGCTCGTAGCGGGGGATGTTCATGGCGTCCAGGACCTGCTTCAGCACGGGCATCTGAACGGCCAGCTCCTCGGGCATGCCTTTGCGCTGGGCCTTGTAGCCCTCGTAGGCCAGGTGGCGGAAGGTGGGTTCCTTCCGGTCAAAGGTGACGCACAGGCCATCGGGGTCCACCTCTTCCTCCATCCGGCGGAGGATGTTCAGAAAGCCGAAGATGGCGTGGGTGGGGAAGCCCTCCTTGTTGGTGAGGGGGTGCATGCCGAAAAAGGCACGGTTGACGATGGAGTTGCCGTCGATCACCAGCAGCTTCATGGTTTCACTTCCTTTGCCGCAGGGCCCAACCCTGCATAGTAACATAATAGAATATTGTAGCAAGTTTTGCGGGGAAAATCAATTGTTCTCAAACGCAAAAAGGCTCCCTTGTGTAAAGGGGGCTGTCACCGAAGGTGACTGGGGGATTGTAACGCAGCTTCTCCCTGCCACGTTGTTTGCTGCGCCTCCGGCGAGGCCCGGCTTTCTCTGGAGAAAGCCGGGGGAAAGAGCACCAGGGCTCTGCCCTGGACCCGGTTGAGGTTGGTGGAATCCTTCAGAGCATTCTACAGCCCTTCCTTGCCTGCGGCCTGTAGTCCAAGGTTGGTAACGGCGTGCCCACCAGCTGGGCACGCACCAATACAGGTTTTGTCCCACGTTCCCGCGCGCCAGCCGGTGGCGCGCCACGGCCGACCTGCCGATACAGAAAGCAGGATTCACACAACCAGAGAAAGGGGTCCAGGGGAAAGAAACTCTTTCCCCTGGCATTCTTTCCCCCATTTCTTATGAAAGAAATGGGGCCCCGCCGGAGGCGTTCTCAACGTGGCAGGCCTGCCGAATCCCCACACAAAACACCCCCGACCGTTGGGCCAGGGGTGCACGCTCACAACTCCAATTCCATCGGCACATGGGGGATCCCGTCCTCCAGGAACTCATCTCCGGTGACCCGGAATCCCACCCGGCCGTAAAAGTCAATGGTATAGGTCTGGGCCTCAATATAAATATGTTCTTTGTTCATCCGCTCCCGGACAGTCTGGATGCCAGCTTTCAGCACTTCCATTCCCAGGCCCTTGCCCCGGTCCAGGGTCATGACCCGGCCCATCTGGGCGGTGGTCTCATCCCGGGAGAAGGCCCGCAGATAGGCCCGGATGCCGGTCTCGTCCCGGAGCATCACATGGAGGGCGTTGTAGTCCACCCCATCGGCCTCCTGATAGGGGCAGGTCTGCTCCACCACAAAGACGGCCGTGCGGACCTGCAGGATCTCATAGACCTCCCGGGCGGTCAGTTCATCAAAGGTTTTCACGATACATTCCATGGGACTTCCCTCCTGTTCTCTCCTTCGATTGTACCCCACCCCACAATCTTTGACAAGGGCCCCATCTCTGTTGTATAATAAGACATTATTCTAAAAGGAGGGCCCAGCCCATGTTCCGCAAAGCAGAACTCCGCGATCTGGATGCCATCGCCGCCATCTACGACCGCATCCACGACAACGAAGAGGCCGGAAAAACGACCATCGGCTGGGTCCGGTCCATCTACCCCACCCGGGCCACCGCTCTGTCCTCCATTGAAATCGGCGATATGTATGTGGAGGAGGTCAACGGCGTCATTGTCGCCGCCGCCAAAATCAACCAGGAGCAGGTCCCCGAGTACGCCAACGCCCAGTGGCAGTGGGAGGCCCCTGACGAGAGGATCCTGGTCCTCCACACCCTGGTGGTGGACCCCGCCAAAGGCCGTGGGGGATACGGCAAGGCCTTCGTGGCCTTCTATGAGGACATGGCTCGTGAAATGGGCTGTCCCTACCTGCGGATGGACACCAACGAACGGAACCTCATCGCCCGACAACTCTACCGGGGACTGGACTATGCCGAGGTGGGCTTTGTGGACTGCCAGTTCAACGGCATTCCCGGGGTCCGGCTGGTCTGCCTGGAAAAGAAACTCTGACCCGCCCCGCACCAAAACTACATATGCAAGGGCAAGACGCTCGAAGAGAGGATTGCGGTATTTTCTGAGGGCGCTGGCAACAGGAACGTGCTCCTGATGATATGGATCTTCGTCCTGGC
>JAFXCU010000145.1 GCA_017521345.1 Ruminiclostridium sp.
CCCATAGCCGCTGCCCATACCGTCGCACAGCAGGAGGAAGAGGACTCCGTCCTCCCGACGGAACCAGTTGCCTGTGTCCCTGCTGACTCCCTCTCCGGTCCGGGCCGCCCCGGCAATGGCGGCAGAGGCCCGGAAGGGCGCGTCCTGGAGGAAGACCATCCGGTTCCCCCGGACCTCCCCCTCTCTAAGGGGGGTGCCCAGGATCTCTCCCAGCTGACGGCGGACGGGCCTGGTCCGCAGTTCCTCAGAGAAGGGGGTCTCTGCCCGGAGACGCCCCGCCGGATCGTAGTACACCAGCCCCGGTCCCAGGTTCATGCTGCCGAGGAAGGCGTTCATCCGGTCCTGCCGGGGCAGGTCCGGGGTGAGCTCCACGGACAACTGGGCCACCGCCCGGGCCATGAATCGGTCCAGCCCCTCATACTGGCTGCACAGGGCCTGGCGGGTCTCCCAGGTCCGGCGGAGGGCCTGCCGCCGCCGGAGGTAGGCGGTGAGCTGGCGGTTGACCTCCCCCAGGAACTCCGGGAAGTGGACGCACCGGTTGGAGAAGTGGCCGGGGAAGTCGGTGGCCAGGGCACGGCCCCGGTCCAGCATGGGGCCGGTGGCATCGTTGCAGGCCCCCCGGGTGGACTCGTAGTCCTTCTGCCAGCAGTTCCCCCGGAGGACGCACTTCAGGCAGACTCTGTCGGCTGCCCGGTTAAAGATCTCCGCCGGGTTCTGGTGATTGGTGTCCTGGGGGCCCAGAGTCTCCCGCAGGCTGTCCGAGAGGCTGTGGAAAGCCCCAGCCATCTCCTCCATCCGCCGGGTCACCGCCTGGCGGGTACGCTCCACCTCCCCGGAGGCCATCGGCAGAAGGGCGGCAGCCCCCCGCTCCCCTCTCTGTCGGCCCAGGGGGAGGAAGAGAAAGAGGATGGCTCCCAGGAGGGCCTCCATGGGCAGGCCCATCCGCAAGCCTCCCTCCCAGGTCCACAGGCCTCCCACGATGACCGACAGCCCGTAGACACCCCCGGCGAAGACCTTCCGCCGCTGCCAGCACAGGCCGCAGGCCAGACCGGCCAGGGTGAAGATCATGCTGCACACCGGGTCGTCCCCGGCGGCCAGATCCAGGGCAACCCCGCTGCAGGCCCCGACAAGGACTCCTTCCCCCACCCCTCGTCGGGCGGCCAGGAGGATGCACACCCCCGCCAGGAGGCGGCCCATGGAGAAGGTCCCCAGGATCTCCACCCGACCCAGGGCCATGAGGACGGTCCCGCCCAGCATCAGGACCCCTGCCCCCTGGCGGGGAGACAGATCAGCCAGCCCCTCCAGGGTCTGGGGCCACTGGTCAAAGAGGATGCCGTAGCAGTAGGCCGCCGCCCCGGTGAAAAGCACCTCGGTGACGAAGAAGACCAGGTCCTCCCCGTACCACCACTCCCCCGCCCGGCAGACAAAGCCAGTGGCCGCACTGAGGCAGGCGGCTATGAGGGGCATGAACCAGCCCCGGCGGTAGATACGTGTGTCATAGAAGGCAAAGGCCACGGAGTAGGTCAAAATGGCGGCGGCAGCGTAGCGCATCCCGTCGGTGAGGCCCTCCAGGCAGAGATACCCCAGGCAGGCCCCCGCCAGGGTGGAGAACCCCGTCAGACCCGACCCGGCGGCGGCCACTGCCGCCACCCCAAAGGGGGCGTACAGCCCAAAGAGCTCCGCCCCGGCCAGGACCCCTCCCAGCAGGAAGCCCACAGCGGTCTCCGCCCCTCGCAGAAAGGCCCGCCGGGAGAGCCGCACGGAATCTCCCCGGGGAAAGGCCAGCAGCTTTTCTCCCGTCTTCTCTTTGGTTGCCATAAGGATCCCTCCCATTTCCTCAAACTGTTGGTATATGCTCGTTGTGTTCCGAGTATACCTGCCGGAGGAAAAAAAGCCTGTCGGAGGGTGGATGGGGAATCCTGGAGGATTTTTCCACAAATTCCCCAGGTTTTTCCCCCTTCGCCATTAAACCGGGAGAATTTCGGATTTCGACCAGAGAAACAGGCAGGAAAAAGAGGACAAACGCCCCGGCGGCATTGTCTTTGGGGCAAAAGTATAGTACAGTGTAATAAAGAGAATCTGCCAGTCAAGAGGAGGATGCACCATGCCGAACAAAACAAAACGACTTCCGATCATCGGTCTTGCCGTGATGCTCCTGATTACCGCTGCCCTGTCCGTGACGGCATGCAGCAGTGATCAGTCCGACAGCATGTATTCCAACCAGGAGAACTGGGCCTATCTGGAAACCGATACCACCGGGAAGCCCGCCGATGTGTTCTTCATCTGCCCCACCGTATACGGCGGCGACGCCGACACCTTTAACATGGCCATGGACGACACGGATACCAAGGAAGCCTTCCTGGGGGCCATCAACATGGAAAAAGGCATCTACGACGAGAACTGCAGAGTGTTCGCCCCCTACTATCGACAGGCGGCCCTCAGCGTTTATGAAATGGCAGCCGAGGTCAGAGAGGAATATCTGAGCACCGCCTACGAAGATGTGAAGCAGGCCTTTACATACTACCTGGAGCAGTACAACGACGGCCGCCCCATCGTGGTGGCCGGGTTCTCCCAGGGGGCCGACCTGAGCCTTCGACTGTTGAAGGACTATTTCTCCGGCGACACAGGCGAGCTTCTGGTGGCCTGCTACGCCATCGGGTGGAGCATCACGGAAGAGGAGCTGCAGGCCCATCCCCACCTGACGTTTGCCCAGGGTGAAACCGATACGGGCGTCATCATCGCCTTCAACAGCGAGGCTGAAGGAGTTTCCGACTCCCCCATGATCCCCCAGGGAACCAAAACCCTGGCCATCAACCCCCTGAACTGGCGCACCGATGGGGCTCCCGCCCACAAGTCTCTTAACAAAGGGGCCTGCTTCACCGATTACAGCGGAGAGATCGTCACGGAGATCCCCCAGCTGACGGGCGCTTACATCGACGAGGACAGAGGCTCTCTGAGAGTGGTGGACGTCACCCCGGAGGAGTACCCCCCTATTCTGTCCATCTTCGACGAAGGCGTATATCATCTGTATGACTACCAATTCTTCTATCGCAACCTCCAGGAGAACGTGTCCGCAAGGATCGCGGCGTATCTGGACCAGACTGCATAAAGTAAAAGCCCCCGCCCGTTGTCACGAAGACAACGGCGGGGGTTTCCTCATCTCATTCGATTTTTCCAGGCCTGATCCAGGTCCAGGAGCCGCCAGGCGAAGGGCACCAGGTCCTTGGCGGCCTGGTGGCGCATGAATTTGGCATCCAGGTCCTTCAGTCGGACCCGGTCCAGGTTGTCCGCATCCTTCAGCAGACAGGTGAGCTCCACCGTCCGGGGGTAGTCCTCCGGCTGGAAGGACTTCAAAATGGTCTCCATGTCGGCATCCGGGTGGGCATGGGCGGTGACCGCCGCCTGGAGCTCCACCAGAAGCTCCCCGGACTTGCCGGTGAGCTCCTCCAGCTTCAGGGCAGACCGGGCCCCGTGGTACAGGTCGAAGCCGTCAAAGGTCCGGCCCACGTCGTGGTAGCAGGCGGCATGGAAGTACTGGCGGATGTCCTCCTCCTCCAGGCCCTCCTGCCAGGCAATGAGGGCGGCAAAGAGCAGGACCCGGTGGATGTGTCCGCTGCCGTGGACCCGACTCTTGTACAGGGCGTCCTCGTCCATGGTCCGGTAGGTCTCCAGCAGCAGGGGATAGAACCGCCAGGCCTTCAGGCCCTGGATGAGGGCGGTGTCCTCCCCCCAGTCTCCCAGTTCCAGCAGGGACAGGATCCGATTTTCGCGCATAGCAGTTCCCCCTTTATCCAATATAGTTAGGTTTATTAAACTACGCACAGGCCCGGTTGTCAATGGCGAGTTCTCGGGGTTTTTCCCGCCCGGATCAGATCCGCACCCCCGTAGCGCATCCGGCGGCGGATCCTTTCCTCTCCCCGCTTCAACGTCCGGGAGACCGTGCTCCGCTCCACCCCCAGGGCCTCGGCGATCTGCCGCATATTCAGCCCCTGGCAGTAGTAGAGAAAGAGGACCTGACGCTGGCGGTCGGTGACCTCCTCCCGGAGGGCCTGGGCCAGACAGGCCTGGAGCTCTGCCAGGCGAGCCTGGTTATCCGCCGCCATGAGCTGGGCAAAGCGGGCCATATCCGGCCGGTCGTCCCGGTTATTATATTGTATATTTCTCATTCCGGCTGTACCCCCTGTCGTAGTAGTGTTCCAGATGTTCGGCCAGGTCCTCCATCTCCCGCACAAGGGGGTAAAGGACCAGGATCCGTTCGGACAGCTCTTCCCGGGCTTCGTCGCTCCGGGCGGCCTGTCGTTCCTCCCGCAGGGCCCGGATGTGCGCCCGCAGGGCTTCAGCCTGTTTTCGGCACAGGGGGGCCATTTCTTTCATGGTCATAGCATCCTCCTCTCGATGGTCGTTCTGCTCCCGGCAGACCTGGCACAGGCCATCCTCCGCCGGGGGATCATATCGGTACTGCTCCTGCCCGCAAAGGGCGCAAAAAAAGACAGGATGGTCCTGCTGGACATCCCGAAAAGGGTAAAAAGAAGGGCTCAGAAAAAAATCTCCTTTTTTCGAAAAAAAGTGTTGACAAAATGGGGCTCGTCTGATATAGTTAACTTCGCTGTGAACGACACGCATCCGACGCGCTGGTGTAGCTCAGTTGGTAGAGCAGCTGATTTGTAATCAGCAGGTCGGGGGTTCGAGTCCGTCCACCAGCTCCAAGTGAATATGGAGGAGTTCCCGAGTGGCCAAAGGGGGCAGACTGTAAATCTGTTGTCGACGACTTCGGTGGTTCGAATCCACCCTCCTCCACCAGAAAAAACCGATTGCTTTGCGATCGGTTTTTTCAGTTATATTCGCCTTGCGGCGAGTGATATTGCTCCGCAGTGATATTCGGCCTTATGCCGAGTGATATTGGCTTTGCCAGTTTTAGGCGAATATAATATCACGAAAGCATCTTGCTTTCCTATCACTTTCGCATTGCGAAAATATCACTCCGACGAAGTCGGAATATCACTTAAAAATGCATCCTGCATTTGCTATCCTTCACTTATGAGGTGATGTATGTGTCTTCCAGTCCACTGCGGGACAAAGCGAAAGAGTTTGCAAAGGAAATCGTTTTCCTGTGCCGTGAGATCAAAGGAACCCACCGAGAGGCTGTCTTGACCAATCAGCTTCTGCGCTCCGGCACCTCTATCGGAGCCAATCTCCACGAGGCTCAGTACGCACACGGTACCAAAGACTTTATTTCCAAACTGGAAATTGCCCAAAAAGAATGTTATGAAACAGAATACTGGTTGGAACTGCTTTTTGAAACCGGATATATACCCGAAGCTCAATATAAGCCTCTGCAAAATACCTGCGGGGCCATTCGGCGCATGTTGATTGCATCCCTGAACACCGCAAAAGCCAACAGCAGCAGATAATATCTTTTTCGAGTCTTCCTCCGCCAAGCCGCCCTGGTCGTTGTGCCATCATCAAAAATCACCTATAAATCCCACCCGCAGCCCGCATGGCTGCGGGTTTTTTGCCGGAAAAAGGCCCCGCAACAAATCGTTGCTTGACGAAACCGCCCCCATTCGCTATGCTGGACCCAAAGGAGGTGACCCCCATGACCATCCACGAAACCCTTCGCCAGCTTCGGCAGAACAGCGGCCTGACCCAGGAGCAGGTGGCTCAGCAGATCGGCCTCACCCGCCAGGCCCTGTCCAGCTACGAGTCCGGCCGGACCCGGCCCGACATCGAGACCCTCATGGCCCTGGCTGAGATCTACGGCACCGACCTGGAAGGGCTCCTCTACGGACAGGAGAAGCAGCAGAAATCCGCCCGGCGGATTCGGATCACGGCAGGGATCACCTTTGGTCTTCTCACCCTTCTGACCCTGGCGAGCTCCGCCCTCCTGTGGGCGGCCAACCGCTTCTTTCCCATGACCGAGGGTCAGGTCTCCCCCCAGGACATGGTCATCCTGGAGACCCGCCTGAAGTTCTCCTCCGCCTGGGAGTTTGCGGACGGCCTTCTCCTGCTCCTGTCTGTGCTGGCCTTCCTCCTGCTCCTGATCCTCCTGGCGAGAAACCCCGGTGTCATTCCCTGGAAACAGAAACTCCTGTACGCAGCCGCCATGGCTGTCACCCTGCTGATCCTGCCCCTTCCCTTCGGCCTGACGGACCCGCTCTTTCCTCCGATCAACTACCTTTTCACCCCCATGCTGGCAGTAGGCCGGCTGGCGGTCTTTCTGGTGCTGGACCTGACCCTGGAGTTTTTTCTCAAACGCAAAAAGTGAACATACTTCCCAGCCAGGCCAATCGGTCTGGCTGTTTTTTCTTGTGCTCTCCCTACATTTTTGCTATAGTAAGAGCAGAAGCATTCAACCCCACACTTTACTATTAGGAGCGTTGTTTATGGAATATAAAATCGAAGGCACTCCCCTGCCCGTGGTCATCTGCGAGCTCCAGCCCGGTGAGACCATGGTCACCGAACGGGGCAGCATGAGCTGGATGACCCCCAACATGAAGATGGAGACCTCCTCCGGCGGCGGCTTTGGCAAGGCCCTGAGCCGGATGTTCGCCGGGGAATCCCTCTTCCAGAACCGCTACACCGCCCAGGGCGGCCCCGGCACCATCGCCTTTGCCGCCAGCTTCCCGGGCAATATCCGCCCCTTCCACATCCGCCCCGGTCGGGAGCTCATCCTCCAGAAGCGGGGCTTCCTGGCAGCCGAGTCCACCGTAGATGTGTCCGTCCACTTCCAGAAGAAGCTGGGGGCCGGTTTCTTCGGCGGTGAGGGCTTCATCCTCCAAAAAATCTCCGGCAGCGGCATCGTCTTTGCCGAGTTTGACGGCCATGTGGTGGAGTACGACCTGCTGCCCGGGGAATCCATGATCGTGGACACCGGCCATCTGGCCGCCATGGACGCCTCCTGCTCCATGGACATCCGCACCGTAGGCGGCGCCAAGAATATGTTCCTGGGAGGCGAGGGCATCTTCCACACGGTGGTCACCGGCCCCGGCCGCATCTACCTGCAGACCATGCCCATCTACAACGTGGCCAAGGCCATCATCCCTTACATCCCCACCGATAAGGACTGACCCTGACCGCGAAAGACAGAGACGATCCATATGCATGAATTGATTTGCGGCACAGGAAACGTGCTGCTCTATTTCCTGGTGCTGGCCTCCTCCGCCCTGCTGATCCGCCGATGCACTAAGGTCCCCGACGAACCCTTCCGGAAATTCCTCCACTGCATCCTGCTGGGCTCCCTGCTGGTGTGGACCATGTCCTTCCACACCTGGCAGCTGGCCGCTCTGTCGGTCTTCCTGTTCGTGGTGGTGGTCTATCCTGCCCTGGCCTGGGCAGAGCATCTGCCGGGCTTCTCCCATCTGCTCACCGAGCGGAAGAAGGGGGAGCTGAAAAACAGTCTGGTGCTGGTCTTCACCATGTTCCTGGCGGTCCTGGTGGTCTGCTGGGGCTGGCTGGACGACAAATATCTGGCCCTGGCCTCGGTGTACGCCTGGGGCTTCGGAGACGCCGCCGCTGCCCTGGTGGGCAAGCGGTTCGGCAGGCACCATCTCACCGGCAAACACATTGAGGGCCGCAAAAGCGTGGAAGGCACCCTGGCCATGTTTGTGGTCTCCTGCCTCTCTGTTGCCCTGGTCCTCACCCTCCGGGGCGGACTGACCTGGCCGACCTGCCTGGTGATCTCCGTGATCACCGGAGCTGTCAGCGCAGTGGTAGAGCTGTTCTCCCTGAACGGCCGGGACACCTTTTACTGTCCCCTGGCCGCCATGGCAGTCCTGCTCCCCCTGCTGCACATCTTAGGAGGCGGAGTATGACAAAGGAAACCAAGTCCGGCAGCCGCACCCTGCTGATGTCGGTCCTCATGAGCTCCCCCGGCCCCATTGTGGTGGGCCTGGGCCTCCTGGTGGGGCAGAGCTCCACCCAGCTGGCCGACTTTGTCCGGCGCAGTGCAGAGCTCCTGGCCATCATCATGGCCTTTGCGGTCTACCAGATGACCAACCGGGAGGGGAAACCCACAGCTCCCGGAGATAAAGCCCGATTGGAGCGGCTGTCCAACCTCTTCGTGGGCACCGTCATGTGCGTCAGCGGCCTGTCCATGCTTCTCATCGCCCTCTTTGCCCCCAGCACAGAAAAGGGCAACGTGATCCCCGGCCTGACCATCGCCATCCTGGGGGTCATCGCCAACTCCCTCTTCTGGCGGAAGTACACCAAGCTCAGCCGCCAGGGGGGCAACGCCATCCTGGCCGTCCAGGCCCGACTGTACCGGGCCAAAACTCTGGTGGACGGCTGCGTCACCATTGCCCTGCTCACCGTGGCCCTCTTCCCCCTGTCTGCCGCAGCGGTGTGGCTGGACATCGGCGGCTCCGTGGTGGTCTCCCTGTACCTGATCCGGTGCGGCATCCAGACCATCCGGGAACAAAAATCGAACTAACGTTCTATCGTATCTTAGCATCCCCGCCCCCTTTCGTCAACAAAGGGGGCGGGGCTTTGTATTGTTCACCGCTCCACTTTTCCGGACAAGTACAAGTTTGGTATTTTTTGACTGGCATTCCATTTTTTCTTGCATTTATCACCATTTTCTGCCATAATGGTTCCATTCAGTTTATTTATAAAGGAGGTCCTGCTATGAAGCAGCTCATCATCTCCATCGGCCGGGAATCCGGCAGCGGCGGCCATGAGATCGCCGAAAAGCTGGCCCAGCGCTTCGACCTGCCCCTGTATGACAACAATCTGCTTGCGGAAATCGCCAAGGACCGCAACCTGGACGAAGAGACCCTGCGCAAGTACGAGGAGGCGCCCAGAAGCCGGTTCTTCAGCCGCAGCATGCGCGGCGTGAGCAACTCTGTGGAGGCCTCTGTCACCGCCCTTCAGACCGCCCGCCTGCGGACCAAGTCCACCAGGGGAGACTCCTTCGTCATCGTGGGCCGCTGCGCCGAAAGCGTCCTGGCCGACAACCCCGGTCTGGTCTCCATCTTCATCTCCGGCGACCCGGACAACCGCATCCACCGGCTCATGGAGCGCCACAACTTCTCCGCCCGAGAGGCTGCCGACTACATGACCAAGCAGGACAGACGCCGCCGGGCCTACCACGACGAGAACTGCTCCGGCCGCTGGGGGGACTCCGCCAACTACCATCTGACCATCAACTCCTCCCAGCTGGGGATCGACGGCACCGTGGACTTCCTGGAGCTCTACATCCGCCGCCGACTGGAGGCATAAGACATCAACCCCAAAAGAGGCGCACCTGCGCCTCTTTTTTTGTTTGAAAAATTTTTGATATTTTCTCGGAAATTACAACAGATACCACCTGGTTTTCCCTTCCCTTCCAGTCCCTGCCATTGCTTTTCTCCCCGCAATCTGTCATAATTGGTGAAAACTGCACCAAGGAGGACGCCCTATGAAGCAGCTCATCATTTCCATCGGCCGTGAATCCGGCAGCGGCGGCCACGAGATCGCCGAAAAGCTGGCCCAGCGTTTCGATCTGCCCATGTACGACAAGAATCTCCTCACGGAGATCGCCAAAGACCGCAACCTGGACGAGGAAGCCCTCCGCAAATACGAGGAGGCCCCCAGAAACCACTTCTTCGGACGAAGCGTCCGGGGCCGGAACCACGCCATGCTGAACAACTCCATGCAGGCCGGCGTGTTCGCCATCCAGACCTCCTGGCTCCAGGAGAAGGCCGAAGCCGGCGACTCCTTCATCGTGGTGGGCCGCTGCGCTGAGGCAGCCCTGTCCCACCACCCCGGATTGGTCTCCATCTTCATCTGCGGCGACCCCGACGCCCGCATCAACCGCCTGATGAAGCGCCACAACTTCACCTTCCGGGAGGCCTCTGACTATATGGTCAAGCAGGACAAGCGCCGCCGGGCCTACCACGACGAGAACTGCACCGGAAACTGGGGCGATGCACCCAAC